>JAQTOL010000540.1 GCA_028748945.1 Paludibacter sp. | reverse complement strand
ATGTTCTTCATGAGATTCAGATTTATGATTATATCTCGTTAGATGCAAGAGCTTTAAAAAGGTTGCGGCGTTCATCCCGTTTTTGTAATTATTTGTAACGTAGCTGATCTTACAGGCTGGCGTTCTCATTTCAAATAATTCTCGGGACTTGTCTTGCTGAAAAATATTTTGTGACCATGTCCGTCAATAAAAAATTCAGGCCTCGTCAGGCCTTTACGAATGTATTTATTGTCTGCAATGACGTTCCCACCAAAACCACACGCATAACAATTGTCAATAGTCTTAAGTGTCAGCGTATCGCTGTCTATTGTTAGTTCCCATTTGCAACCTTTTTTGTTAGATTTATATTTTGAGAAGTAAATGCCTTTTCCATTTTTGATCTTTAATCTATCGTAGTGCTGTCCTAAGTTGTATGATGGAGCACCTCGACAAATGTCGATAAAAAATAAGATTGTGGTGTCTGTCTCCGCAAAAACCGTCATGCTGCCAATGGATCCTTTTTCAACATCCTCTCCAAATGAATATTTGCCAGAATACTTTTCTGTCAAAACCGATTTGCTATTATTTGTTTGAGCGAGCCCAAATAATGTGGCAATTAAAAGTCCGATTAAAAGTGTTTGTCTCATAGTGGCACCGTTTTTACATTTGACTATTAGTGTTTCGTGCTTTTATTTCAAGGTTTGCATAAGGTTATCTTTCCATAATTTCATTGCAAATTCTCTAAATATCTTTGGACCATCAGTGAAAGCTTTGTCGAATTTGTAGTCGCCCCCATAAACCTTATTATCAGCCATTATAATTTTTTTTTGACCAATCATTTCATATTTTTGCTGATCCTGATACATAATGACTTTCATGCCAGATGGACTGACGTCGCCATGGCAAACAGTCGTGTACATTAGCCAGACTTCTCCGATACCGTCGTTGTTCAAATCTGTTACGTTGAAGCTCTTGTTTATAAAGTTTAATTCAATTTGTACGGGACATTCCTTGATGAAATCATAAACTTTCCATGTCGGAACAATTATCTCATCTTTGATTATAAAGTGATAGGCAAATAATTCAGCATCCCTAAAAACATCTTCATTCCTACTCTTGCTGTGATATTCTCCAGTTTCTGTTGTGATTACGATATTGTCTCCTAATTTATCAATCCATCTAACCGCATTTTTAATTGCGCCTTTATATTCAATTTTCTTTGGCAGATTTGTGGCGTCGAGTTTCGTCAATGTAATTTTACCTTGACCAAATATTGTCAAAGAAAATAAAATTGCAATCAGTAGTAAAGTCGTTTTAGTTTTCATCATTTTCATTTTTAGTTTGTTTCAATCTACTAATTTTTATTAATCCAATAAATGCAATCACACCTCCAATAAATAAGATTAAATCAGCTAAGTTAAAAACCGGCCAGAAGAATAGATACTTTTCTCCACCATGAAAAGGAATCCAATTGGGCAAATTGGTCTCAAATATTGGGAAATAGAACATATCAATAATTTGTCCATTCTAAAATCCGTTTTTATATCAATCTTGTGTGTCATTTTTTATGGTTGCCAACGACTATGGATGCGCCACTGTGGCGGATGTTTCTGACCTGGACGAAGAAGGCAATCGTTATCAGTTTTGGAAATCAGAGGATCAAAACAGGCTTTCTGTGTTTTCATCAAATGGTCGATATTGGATTGATTACGTTTTATTCTCTTGCAACAAAGATATTCATAATAAATTTAGTTCATCATCAACTTTAGTATTAAAAATCAAGCTGATCGGGAGCTTTTTAATCTGACCGGATCCTTTGGTGGAATTTACAAAAACTGTTGAAGAAATCTCCCTTGTGTTCCCCCTTTCGTGAAAAGGGAGCCAGGGCAATGTCATCTATTTTACAGTTATACAAATTCTTGTGGTATCATTAATTCCCAAACTTGCTCCATCAGAACCTCGGTTAAGTATTAATTCAACGGTATCTTTACCAATAAAACTATCATTTGGGTAATATTCATATAATACCAAACCTGAATTAATCTGACGGTAAACTTTACTTACCTTTGCATTTTTTGGATTCTTAAATATCCAAGCACCTTCTTCGTCGCCAAAACTTCCTAAAGTTACTTTTAAAGTATCACCATTACTTATATTTATCACTTGCTGGATATTTTCGTTTACTACTCTTCCAGTAGTACTGTCATCATTCTTTGAGCAAGAAACAACCAAAAAGAATCCAGCTAAAATGATCAATTGATTTTTCATTTCTAATTTATTTTTAACAAAATTAAGATGAATCTTAAAATCATTAGTTGCGTCCTATTGTTAGAAGTTTTTTTACATGGTGGCTATTATGCGCTGCTTTTATTGTTCTCATAATATTGTTTGGCAAGTAAATATTGTTTTTGCAAATTTCTTCGTTACGATTTTTCTAAAATATCTTTAGCTGTTTGACTACCGAGTTGCTCGGCTAATCCGATAAGAACTCCTTCCGTCCCACGAATGTAGCAAAGCCGATAAATATTCTCATAATTA
>JAQTOL010000539.1 GCA_028748945.1 Paludibacter sp. | reverse complement strand
GGTTTTTATCAATAATTCGGCAAAACCACAAACAATTGAAACTGAAATACCGGAAATGTTTACACTGAGTGATTTAAAATCGACATTTAATCATAACTTTGTAGTATCAAATCATAAAATCAGCATTCAGTTGCCGGCTTACAGTGCTGATATTTTACTCTCAAAAAAATAATTTAATGATTAACAGGTTCTTAAAGTCCGTTTTTCCGGCTGAAGGGAACTTCCAACAATTATGATTCAACTAAAAGACAGTGATTTGGCTGCAGCGGCCAAAAAGGGTATGGATGAGTTCCTACAGGTATTTACTGATGCTTATCTGGAAGCCATTGGTGGTAATTTAACCGCCGAAAATATGTCGAAACTGAATGGTTCGCAACATACCTTGCTGGCCCATCGTTTCTTTCAGGACGAAATGCGTGATGGCGGTTTTGTGCAATTGATCCAAAACGGTTATGGAGGTTATATTTTTGCAAATCCTTTTGCCAAAGCTATTAAACAATTTGGAGCAATCGAATTGTCCAAATTAATTTACAAAGCAAAGGAAATTTACGATCCGAATAAAACCGTACTGGAACGTGAAACCACTGAAGAGGAATTCAATGCTATGTATGTCGATTTTGAAGTTTTCGATGATCTTGAAGAATTGTATTTTGAAATGGAGGAAAAACAAACGGCTCTAATTGCTGCGTATGTGGATGAGCATATTGCTGATTTTGCTGAAATTATTTAAAACTATTCGGGATTCATTTTTTATGAATCCCGCATTGTTTCTTAAAGTATTAAATCTTTCACCTTTTCCAAATCTTCCGGTGTATCAATGCCAAATGTTTCCACATCGGTAAACCCGACTTTGATACGATAACCATTTTCGAGCCAGCGTAACTGCTCAAGCGACTCGGCAATTTCCAGCGGTGATTGTTCCAACCGTGTCAGTTCTTTCAACACATCGGCCCGATAGGCATAAATCCCAACGTGTTTAAGGTAGGAGTGAAGTGCTATCCAGTTTCCTGTTTCAGCGTTTCGAATAAACGGAATTACCGAACGACTGAAATACATTGCTTCGTTTCGTTTATTGATAACCAGTTTCGGACTATTTGGATTGTTTAAAGCGTCGAAACCATCCTTTTCAGTAAAGACTTTTGCCAAAGTGGCAATTTCTGTCTCGGGTTCACCAAAACAAGTCAGAAGTGTTTTGATTTGTTCCGGCTGAATAAAAGGTTCATCGCCCTGAATGTTGATCACCACATCAAAGTGTTCTTTTAATTTTGTATAAGCTTCATAACATCGATCGGTTCCACTTTTATGCTCACTTGAAGTCATAACGACTCTACCTCCGAAAGCAATTACTTCGTCAAAGATTCGTTGATCATCCGTGGCAACATAAACATCGGACAATGCTTTCGAAACCTGTTCGTAAACCCGCTGAATCATGGTTTTACCACCTATCTTTACCAGCGGTTTTCCGGGGAAGCGGGTGGAGGCAAAGCGTGCCGGAATAATTCCTACAAAACGAATGGTTGGTTCGGATTTATCTTGATTATTTTTCATGAAAGAATTTTCTATCCAACTTAAACTCATTATTATGAAAGATTCTTCTCTTAGCTCTTGCAAACCAGTGAGTCGACCGCATTAATAACAATACAATTATAGGGAATGTTGCCAGATTAAAGGATTGTATCGAAAGGGCAAAGGCAGTAAGAGCAGCAATCAGCAACACAATATTCAAAATTTCATAGAGAAATACAACTTTACGAAGGGATCTGTTCCAGATAAGAACTGCAACCACCAGATTGAGAGGATTCAGCCAAAGTAAATTTAAATTCATTCTGACCAGCGGATGAGTTGAAAATACGGCCAGAAAAAATGCAATCAGACCACCAAAACCAGTAACGAGTAATAGTGCGGAATCGAAAAGTTTAAAGTGAAGTTTGCGTTTGATATCCCATAACGTAATCAAAATCCCGATTAATAATAATGAGATGGAAACAACCATGGGATTGTCAAGACAAGAAACAGCAGGTTCTTTTACTTCTTTTTTATTGACTAAAACGTTCGCTTTTTGTACGAGGTTTCGTTGTTCTCCTTTAAATGTATAGACTTCAGCATTCTGAAAATTTATCATTAGTTGTTCTGGTAAGAACATACTTTCGTTTTGTGTTGCCAGTTTATCGGCATCCATTCCGAAAATTACATCGATGCCCAGTTTTAGCCAGGTGTTGGTACCTACATAAACTCCAATCCACTGTCGAAAAGTATTCGGCTCTTTTTCAGGCTTAAACTTTACATAACCATTTATAGCTGCCAGAATCTTATCACGGGGACGTGTGGAGCAATTATCGAAAATAAAATTATACCGGTATATTCTGTTCTCCGGTTCATAATTAGTTAATAATGCGTTTATTAAACTTCTTTTCTCGTCTACTTTCAAATTGAGTATTTGTTCCCATACCATTGAATTTCGTGCCGCATATTCTGGCAGAAAAAAGCTGGTTTCGTAAACACCTAATTGATAATCTGTTTCGCCTTTAATGAA
>JAQTOL010000538.1 GCA_028748945.1 Paludibacter sp. | reverse complement strand
TATAAATTTCATTGAAATCGAATTCACACAATAACGGGTATTTTTCGGAGTATAATGTTCTCCAATAAAAACATGTCCGAGATGGGCTCCACAATTCGTACAAATAATCTCGACACGACGACCATCAGCGTCGGGAACACGTTTTACCGCACCCGGAATTTCATCGTCGAAACTGGGCCAACCGCAATCCGATTCAAATTTATCCTCGGAACGGTATAAGGGCGCATCACATTGTTTACAAACATAGGTTCCTTTTGCCGTTGTATTTACATATTCGCCTGTAAAAGGCCGTTCGGTGGCTTTGTGTAAGATGACAGCCTGTTCTTCGGGAGTAAGTGGATTATATTTCATTTTTTTTGATTGTTGACTGCATGCACTTTGGCTCAAAAGCATAAATACTGCAATAATAGGGAATATAAATTTTAATTTCATCGTCTGTATATTTTGATTGCATAATAAAC
Organism: Paludibacter sp.; assembly: GCA_028748945.1. GTDB lineage: Bacteria > Bacteroidota > Bacteroidia > Bacteroidales > Paludibacteraceae > Paludibacter. Next base: position 2,082 of record JAQTOL010000538.1, on the reverse strand, counting down.
AGATGATAGTAAAACTTTGTTCGGATTGAATAAAGAAACAACAAACGCCCCTGTAAAAGAGGCGTTATTTATTGAGTCGATTATATTTATTCAATTACTTATTAGTAAACAAGTTTATCGTATTCGGTTCAAAGAACGAACAAGTGCTTCGTCTTTGGAAATAGCACGAAGGGCTAAGAAATTTAAAACCAGATTGACCAATGGAAAAGCTGTGACAAGTTTCAATGACCATTCGGTATGTAAATTCTGATTCGCAAACCAGATATAGATAAACAATAAAGCATAAAACCCGGGTATCAACATCATGTTGATAATGGTAAGCCGGAACTGAAGCATCCTTTTATTATATAAAAATATAGTTATGAATGAAATAACGGGTACCAATATCGCAATTGCCGTTAATCCCCAAACACTCGATTGAAAGACTTCACCTGCTTCCTGAACAAGAAAAATCCCTTTGTAATTCATAATATATTCCAATGATGCGATTTTGTTGTATAAACCTGCAAACGGGGAAAATATTGTGATTCCAGATAAAATGACAATAATAGATAAATAAATTGTCTGAATACGTTGTAACATGAATAAATAATTTATAAATATGATTTATCTGAATGCAGATAAATACTTTTTCCTAAAACTAATACTATCTCAATGAAGTAAAATTACTTCTTCCATTGTGCATCGCGCACGGCATAAATTCGTTCGATGATTTCAACTACTTTCAAGCCTTCCAGGACATTGGTAGTTATTGTGCCTTTATCTGTCAGTTTCTCAACCACATTTTCAATGACATAATGATGATTTTGAGCCGAACCCTTATATAAACCGTAATCGTTTGGCGGATTTGAAGCAGCTAATTCGGGCATCACATAATCTTTAATATGACAATATGTTACCTCGTTCATATACTGGCCTGCCACTTTCACGGTACCTTTTGATCCAATGATCGTAATGCTGCTTTCGAGGTTAGTATCCCATACAGCGGTTGAATAATTTAAATTCCCCATACCTCCGTTTACAAAATCAAAAGTAACAACACCGCTATCTTCAAAGTCAGTTAAATCCTTATGGCTGAAATCGGCAAAGTTTCCGCGGATATTTTGAATATCACCAAATAGCCAGTACATGATGTCGATAAAGTGCGAAAACTGTGTAAATAAGGTTCCGCCATCCAACTTCGCATCCCCGTGCCAGTTACCCTTTTTATAATAACGTTCATCACGGTTCCAGTAGCAATCAAGCTTAACCATAAAAATATCGCCGAGTATTTTATTATCCGTAATTTCCTTTAACCAGACCGAAGGAGGTGAATAACGGTTTTGCATAACACTGAAGACATGATGCGACATTTCCAATGATTTAAACAAAATCCTTTCAGCATCATGTTTTGATAATGCTATCGGTTTTTCAAGCACTACATGTTTCTGTGCCTGTAAAGCCTTGATAGCATATTCTGCATGAAAACCATTTGGAGTACAGATATTAATTACATCAATATCTAAATCAGCTGCAAGTAATTCATCTATCGTTGAGAAAAAAGCTTCTTTTATATTACTTAATCCAAGTTGCTCTTTCGGCAACACGTCACATACTGCTACCAATTCAGAATCAGCATTTTGTCTGATCATTTCGGCATGACGTTTTCCAATATGCCCCTGTCCTATTACTGCAAATTTTATCATATTATCAAATTATCAATTTCTTAATTTCCAATTACCAATTATATTTACTTTGGATTCCTGGATGTATAAATTATTTTTGTCAATATTTTCTGAATTTCTTCAATTTTGGATAATAAACTATCGTTTGTCGGATAATGAGTAGAATATTTGCACAGTAACAACCAGTATTCCGTTTCTTCAGCTTCCTTAGCCGCAATTTTCAATTTATGAATAAAATCAGCTGTACTTTCAGCATGTTGAGATTCACGAACATTTGCCCCAATTGAAGTTCCTGAACGTATCAGTTGTTTACTTAATACGAACTTTTTATTTTCATTCAAAAGCTCAACAAAATCAATTATTTCTAACGCAAATTGAAACGACTTCTCTAAAATAACATTTTCTTTTTCCATATCTG
>JAQTOL010000537.1 GCA_028748945.1 Paludibacter sp. | reverse complement strand
CATCCAACAGTGTTCTTGCTCCTTCGTTGATCGAGCCGTACAATTCCAGGTTGCGAACCGTGAAACGGTCAAGCCACACATAGCGTTCTTCTTCAATGCGCGAAAGTTGGGTAATATGACCCGTTTGCTGGTGGTGCGTCTGATCCAGATAATGCAAAATAGAACCGGCAGCCACTACTCCATTCGGCAAATTATCGACTCCAAATCCTTTCAGAGTCTTGGTTTCAAAATGTTTGAGTAGCCTTTCGTTAGCCGAATCAGGTGTATAAGCCCAGTCTTCGAGGGCGTAAGTAAAGAATTTAGTCCCGAATAGAGTTTCAAAATCTTTCCGTTTACTTCTGTCAAACAGTACTTCTTTAGGACTGAAACTACTTAAAAGTTTATCGGCGTATTCGGCAGTTCCTTCAGCCACCAGAAACTCCCCGGTTGAAATATCAAGAAATGAAATACCCACTTGGTTTTTATTCAGATAAACACTTGCCAAAAATGTATTTTCTTTGTGATTCAAAGTTGTATCGCTATACTAATCTCCGGGCGTAACCAACTCCGTAACACCACGTTTGACGATTTTTTTAGTCAGTTTCGGGTCTTCGAGCTGGTCGCATATAGCTACACGCATCCCGGCCCGTACCAGTTTTGGCAAATAAGTATCCAAAGCATGATGCGGAAAACCGGCCAGTTCAATGGTCTTTCCGGAGCCATTCGCACGTTTTGTAAGTGTAATCCCCAAAATTTGCGAAGCTTTTATAGCATCAGTAGAAAATGTTTCGTAGAAATCACCGCAACGAAAGAGCAAAATTGCATCGGGATGCTTTGCTTTAATCTCGTTGAATTGCTTCATCATCGGTGTTTCTACTATATCGTTGGTCATAATATTAATATATAAGAACTCTCAATCAATAAATGGGATTGAGAGTGGTTAGCAAGAATTTACTATAAAAGGAAAAAACATCTCAAAAGTTCAACTTTTTAGAAATGTCTGTAAAATTTATGTGTCGAAACAAACTTTCTTTCCCGAAATAAATTCAAAATTTAAGGTATGAAGTTAAGACTGAATCAAATGGTAACAAACAATCCGGCTATCGCCTCAGTCATACGCGACCAGTGAAATTTCTGCTTTTCGACAAGAATATTTTCGATCATTTTCTCCGCTCTGTTGTTTATATAAAAGTCTACCATCGCGTTTGCAATCTGTAGCGGCTCTACTTCAGTCACATAACCTACCTTACCATCAGGAATTGTTTCGGCAAGTCCTCCAACATTAGTTACCAACATTGGTGTATTAAAATGGTAAGCAATTTGGCTAACTCCACTTTGAGTGGCAGTTCGATAGGGTTGAGCAACCAAATCGGCAATACTGAAATAGTTTCGCACCTCACTGTCGGGAATAAATACAGTTCGTAATTCGACCAAACCTTCCAATTTCAATTTAATAATCAAATCCAGATAGGGCTGTGGGTTTTCGTAAAACTCACCGGCTATAATCAATCGAACCGGAAATTGCCTTAACCTTGCATCGGCAAAAGCCTCAAGTAAAAGATCCAGGCCCTTGTAATGGCGGATAAATCCAAAAAACAAAATATAATTTTTTTGTTCGTTAAGTCCCAGTTTTAAAGCAGCATCTTTTTTCATTAACGGATCACCGTAATGATCATATATAGGATGTGGAGAAACAGCCTTCGGTTTATTCGTTTTATCAAACTGGTTAATATCTGCAACCACAGATTCAGTCATGGCAACAAAGCCATCCATTGCATTAACAAAATACCGGGGGAAAATGCGATCGAGTATCGTTTTTTCATGTGGAATCATATTATGAATCATTCCCACCATTTTTGTTTTGGAGGAACGGGCATATCGGGCAATCGTACCGAAACATGGTGCCATAAATGCCATCCAATAACAGAAGATAACTATGTCGGGTGATTTCTCCTTTATTTCACGTCCTACTCTAATCCAGTTCAAGGGATTAATGGCATTTATCCTCCGTGTGATTTTCAAATCGCCGGGAACAGGTTCGGTTGAATACTGGGTACTTCCGGGAAACAGGAAAGAAGGATATTGAAGTTTAAACGTAATGATTTCCACATCGTTTCCTTGCTTAACGTATTCTCGAGCCAATCGCTCATTGTAAGCGGCTAATCCACCGCGATAAGGAAAAGCGGTTCCAACAATAACTATTTTCATACTAAATATGTATTCAATTTTATTCTGAATTTTTACCAGGAAAAAACCTGTAACTATTTAATGTTCAGATAATTTAAAACGTTCTTAGTCTGCAGTATATTTACAAATTAAATTTGCTGTTTATCTCCTGCAAAAGTACTAAATAATTCAGCGTGTTGCGGTTTTTTCAAACATTTTTTTCCCTTCAAAAAAGAGAATTGGAACGAATGATTCAACAAAAACAGTTTTTTTTCGAATATATCTTATTTTTTAATCTGAAAATTTTATTTGTCGGCGAAAAATGACTTAATTTGTGGTCTGAAAATTTGAACAAATAAATCTACGTGGCAATGAAAGAATTTTTGAAATACCTGGGTTC
>JAQTOL010000536.1 GCA_028748945.1 Paludibacter sp. | reverse complement strand
GGCAAATGAAGCAGTTTCATAAAAACTATTTCCTGTTATTGACCAGGCTGTACTAAATGATGAAATATTAATACCATTAGAAGATGTTCCTTGTATTAGAAAATCAAAGATATTATTATTACTAATGGTATTTCCACTATTATCGAATCCGCTTGAACCACGTGAGTAAATGGCATTTATTGGTCTTGCTCCGGCATTACAACTAATATTGTTATTATCAATAGTATTTCCGTCGTTTCCATTACCGGTAGTGGCAGTTGAGAAAAAAATAATTCCACTTGCTGCAACTGTTTCGGAACCCTTAATATTGCAATATTGAACGGTATTATTTTCGGCTGTATTGATAAATTGGATGGTAGAGGTTCCGGCAGTAGCTGAAACACTTGAATTCGTAATTGTAAGATCAGTTACACCGGTTTGATTTACCCTTCCGTCGAGAATTACATTATCGGCACCATTGAAACTTATAAGAGGAAGATTCAGATTCCCGCTAATCATTATCCCGGTAACAGTTGGATAAATTGTCAAAGAACTCCAAACGCCTTCACTAAGGGAAGCTGTGGAAGTTTCAGTGGTATTTGAAGAAATTTCAATGACGATATTATTTCCGGTTTGTACATTTCCGTTAATTGCAGCAAATGCCAAACCAAGGTTTGCATAAGTCCCATCCTCACCGGTTGATCCAGCGATGGTTACTTGCGCAGTAATATGAATAACAGATAAAAATAATGCTGTTAATATGAGGAGAATTGATCTGACAGTAGAGATCATATGTAAAATAAGTCAATAAACTTATATAAAAGAAAGCTGATAATTGTCTTGTCGCCAATAATATTTCCGCGCAAAAATAGTGATTATTTTGATATAAAGCTTTGAAATGAATGTTTATGAAGAAATTTCCTTTTCTCAGAGCTATTTTATAACACTTTCATTATTTTGATATTTACAAGAAATCATATAAAAACAAAAGAAGCTAACCGATATTGGTAAACTTCTTTTGTTTTGGGTTTTATTTAATTTGTTGCCTGTTAGCGATCTCTGCCGAAACGACCGCCTCGATTACCTCCACTGCCACCGCGATTCGGGCGGTCTCCACCGGAACCGAACCGATTCGATCTTTCTCCGGATCCTCTGGCTCCTTTAAATTGATTCAATTTGTAAGTAAAACTCAATAAAAAATAAGAAGTCAGGGTGTTATAACTTGTGTATTGAATATAATTGTCACCTATAGTCTGACGTATATTTAGTTGTTGATGAAGAATATCATTTAATTTGAGGGAAACAACTCCTTTGTTATGAAAAAATGATTTATCAAATGAAGCATTCCAAATGATCTGATTTTGATCAAAACCGGAATATCCCTGTAAAGTAGTATAATTCAAGTCTGTTCCGATATTGATACTATAGGGTAAATGAAATACCAAATTTCCCGATCCTGTCCAGTCTTTCGTAACAGCTACTACCGGATTTAAATTATTTAAAGTGTTTGAGTAACGAAAACTACCACGAACTCCGATTTCAATAGCATCATTTGTAAAGGTCAATGATAATTGTTGTCCGGCATTATAGCGTCGTGTATCGCTCAAATCTCCGATGGGTAGCAAACTATCTGTATTAATGGTTTGTGAATCAAAGTTTTTAGAAGAGTAACCATAACGCCGATCAAAACCGAATGATGTATTTGTGTTAAAATGTAAACGTTTTTGAATGATGGGCGTGTTAAACATTATATTTCCATTGATATTATAGGGTGCTATTTTGGGTCCATTTGCACCGGCATTGACTGTCTGACTGAATTGTTTCCCGGTATGATCATATATACTATTGGTTACCAGTGCATCTTTTGTTGACTGTGCTTTCAGAAAGACATTGAATGATGAAAAAGTCTGGTCGTTAAATGAAGAATACATAATTCTGAAATTATCAGTATATGAAGGTCTTAAATCAGGATTTCCAACTTTTTCATTCATCAGATTGGAATTGTTTTTTACGGGTTGCATTTGGCTGATACTTGGTTGATCGGTAAAACCACGATAATCAATCCTGAAAAATTTTTTCTTGGCAAAATAATATTGAAAACGACCGGTAGGTGAAAAGTTGAAGACTTCGTTATCGATTGGAATCGAAGTCCCGTTCTCATATATTCTTGTGCTGAAAGTTTGAGAAGGTTCACCTTTTATCCCCAGCATGAAATTGTAATTTTTTTCTATATGTCGGAAATTCATCTCAGCAGTTTCATTATAAAACATACTTTCAAAATTATTGCTGTAAGTGCTGTCTTTCAGACTATAATAACCTAATGAATCTTTATTATACTGATTCTTTTCTGAAAAACTATTCGTACTTCGCAATGTAACTGAAGTTTCCAACAGGTTTTTTAAGTTCCATAGGGGCTCGACATAGGACATTTTTACACTTATATTATATCTGTTCGAGACATTTTTTGTGTATTGATCTATAGTTGTTGTATTTCCTGCAGTTGATTTGTCAGAATAATTATAACTGTCATTATTAGATTGAGAAACACCGGTACTTAAATTTGTAGTCAATGTTCTTCC
>JAQTOL010000535.1 GCA_028748945.1 Paludibacter sp. | reverse complement strand
GAAGTAAATCATGCTACCCTGGCCGGTCATACTTTCGAACACGAATTGCAATGTGCAGTGGATCGCGGTATGCTTGGTGCTATCGACGCTAACCGCGGTGATGTTCAAAACGGTTGGGATACCGATCAGTTCCCTATTGACATTTATGAATTGACACAGGCTATGCTGGTTATCCTTCAGGGTGGTGGTATGCAGGGTGGTGGTACTAACTTCGACGCTAAGATCCGTCGTAATTCGACCGACCTGGATGATTTGTTTATTGCTCATATCGCCAGTATGGATGTGATGGCCCGTGCATTGGAAGCAGCAGCTGCCATTTTGGAAGAATCTCCTTACAAGAAAATGGTTTCCGATCGTTATGCTTCTTACGATGCAGGAAAAGGAAAGGAATTTGAAGAAGGAAAATTATCTTTCGAAGATTGTGTTGCTTATGCCAAATCGAAAGATGAAGCTGTACAAATCAGCGGTAAACAAGAACTTTACGAAGCCATAGTAAATATGTATATTTAATCAGACATTAGAGCCAGGAATCAAGAACCAAGACAAAAATGTATTTGTCTGAGTCTTGGCTCTTGGCTCTTGGTTCTAAAATCTAAAAATATGAATACACACAGCGGAAGTAAAATCTATATTTTCGGTATTACTTTGGTAGCCACTTTGGGTGGTTTACTTTTCGGATACGACACAGCCGTTATATCGGGTGCGGTCGATTCATTGAAAACAGTTTTTCACCTGAATGAAGCTACTTTTGGAAGCATGGCTACCTTTTATCACGGGGCTACAGTTTCCAGTGCACTTATCGGTTGCATTATCGGTAGTGCTGTTTCGGGTATTTTTGCAGAAAAAATGGGACGCAAAAACTCGCTGCTTTTTGCAGCAGTTATGTTCTTTTTATCAGCATTAGGAGCATCTTATCCCGAATTTTTCTTTTTTCAAAAAGGGGATGGATCTGTTCCAGTGCTGATCGCATTCAACTTGTATCGCGTCATTGGTGGAATAGGAGTTGGCCTGGCTTCGGCTATCAGCCCTATGTATATTGCTGAAATTGCACCGGCTGAGATTCGTGGGAAATTGGTTTCGTGGAATCAGTTTGCTATCATTTTCGGTATGTTGATTGTTTATTTTGTCAACTACTTTATCACAAAAGGTCAGGCTCAGGAGTGGATTGATGCTACCGGATGGCGCTATATGTTTGCTTCCAATGCAGTGCCTGCTGCAATTTTTGGAATATTATTATTCTTTGTTCCCGAAACTCCACGCCATTTGGCATTAGTCGGCCAGGAAGAAAAAGCACTATATGTTTTGGGAAAAATCAACGGCTCGAATAAAGCCAAAGAAATTCTACAGGATATCAAAGATTCCGCGCACGAAAAAGTGGAAAAAGTGCTGGCTTACGGTTGGAAGGTATTGATTATCGGGATTCTTTTATCAATATTTCAACAAGCTGTTGGTATCAATGTGGTGCTTTATTATGCTCCAACTATTTTCAAAGGCCTTGGGTTTGGCACCGATGCCGCCATGTACCAAACAGTCATCATGGGCGTTATCAACATTATCTTTACGCTGGTGGCTATTTTTACGGTGGATAAATTCGGTCGGAAACCCTTGTTGATAATCGGCTCTTTCGGGATGGCTATCGGTATGTTTGCTATAGGTTTATTGGCATATTCACACATTATCGGAGTAAGCACGCTGATATTTATTGTTATCTATTCGGCTTCGTTTATGATGTCGTGGGGACCAATCACCTGGGTTCTGATTTCAGAAATTTTCCCGAATACCATTCGTGGTAAAGCCATTGCCATCGCTGTTGCGGCTCAGTGGATTTCGAACTTTATCGTTTCGGCAACTTTTCCGAGCCTCGAAGCTTTCAGCATAACATTTACTTACGTTCTGTATGGTGTAATGTCAGTATTGTCGGCTCTCTTTGTTTGGAAAATGGTACCCGAAACCAAAGGAAAAACGCTGGAAAATATGACAAAATTGTGGCGGAAATAGTACTTCACCCCTAACCCCTCTCCTTGAGGAGAGGGGACTAAAAACCGTCCCGAAGTTCTGCAAAGAATTTCGGGACGGTTTGGGTTCAGGCTAAACATTCGGCTGAAATTATTTCTATATTTGCAAATCAAATAAAATGAATGAAAAATATGATTATTCGTATCCGAAAAATAGAAGAACGTGACTTTTCAGGGCTGATAGATCTTTTCAAAGAATTTGCACTTTTTGAGAAGGTCCCGGAACGGATGATGAATACGGTGAAGCAAATGCTCAAAGAAAAAACTCATATCAATGGATTTGTTGCAGTGAATGATAAAGATGAGATTATGGGCTATGTCACCTGTTTCTTTGCCTATTTTACATGGATAGGCAAATCGTTGTATATGGACGATCTGTATGTGCGACCTGCATACAGGGGAAAAGGTGTTGGAACCCTGCTGATAAAGGAAGTGATTGCTTTTGCCAAAGCGGAGAACTGTAAAAAATTACACTGGCAGGTGTCGGAGTGGAACAAGCCGGCCATTGGTTTCTACGAAAGCCTTGGGGCAACAATCGACCCG
>JAQTOL010000534.1 GCA_028748945.1 Paludibacter sp. | reverse complement strand
TTTACCAGAAAGGTATCATTGATATGTCCATTGCCGAATGGAGCTATGTTTTTGATATTTAGGTCAATATCAAATTTTCCGACTAATTCTGAAAGCTGAAGGTTGTTCATACGGTATAAATTTTAATCTGAAAAGTTTGTTTGAAAGCCTGAACCCTAAACCCAAAGATTTTGAGGATAGGCACCAGACTCAATCAGCTCTTTTATTCTCTGTTGTACCATTGGTTTGTCTTCCTTGTAAGTGACGCCGAACCAGGGAGAGTCGCATTGTAAAACTTTGGTGCGAATATTTCCTTTTACAATATTGTCGTTGATGAGTAAAGGAATATAATATTCTGATTTTAATTCGTTTCCATGTTCATTTAGGAATTCTTTAAATCCTTCGTTCAGGTATTTGAAGACGTTCGGTTTAAGTCCCCAGAAATTCATCGAAACGGGGGTATCCTCTTCGAGTTTGAATCTTTGATCATCTTCATAATAAAAAATGCCATCCTCGTCACGTTTAATTTTGGTTCGTTCGACAACAGTGGTCAGGTTTCCGTTTTCGTCCATGTTACAGACTCCGCGCGAAACAGTTCCATATTCAGAAAGAGTATTGGCCACATTATAACCGACCATTGAATATTCCTGATCATCGGTTGAGGAATTAAGGAATTCAGCCATCGCCTGATAGGCCTTGCCGCCATAGAAATCATCGGCATTAATTACAGCCATGGCTTCATTCACAGCTGTTTCGGCCATTAGGGTTGCGTGGCTCGTTCCCCAGGGTTTCTCTCTTCCGGGATGAATTACAGCCCCTTCCGGGATTTTGTCAAGCGATTGGTAAACGTATTCTACAGCAATCCGACCTTTTAATCTGGGATCAAATCTGGCCTTAAATGCCTCGGCAAAATCGGTGCGGATCACAAAAACAACTTTGCCAAACCCGGCACGTATTGCATCATAGAGCGAATAATCGATAATTGCCTCTCCATTTGGCCCTATTTCGTCCATTTGTTTAAGTCCACCGTACCGGCTACCCATACCAGCCGCAAGAATTACTAATGTTGGTTTCATCTGTATGTGATTGTTTAAAAGGCTTTAAGGAGCGAACCCCAAAAATTTTCAGGACTCGTCCCTTAAAATATTAACATTTAATTGCCATGTAAATTTTATCGGCACGCAAAAATATCTAAAAATTAAGAAACTATAAGAAACTATTTGAAAATTTCCCTGGGAAAACAAGTCGGTAGAAATAGTTGAAATTCATTGTCTGTATTGTCCCGTACGGAACATAAGGTGGCTGTTTTTGCCCTATTCCTACCGACCTTTGGTTCCCGGCAGAACTTGAAAACAAAATAGAAACAGTTTCTCAAAAGAATAAAATTTAAGCTTTATGATTTGCAAATGAAAACATTATTTTTACAATACGAATATGGCGTTGGATTCACAGAAAGTTTATCGGTTAAATCCCGGCCTGTGCGTTGGCGGGATGTTGTGTGTAGTTGGAAAAATGGAAGATAATGGCAATGAAGCCTTTATATAAACAACCTTAAGAAAATAAAATGAATTCAATTAATCTGTCAATAGCGGTACAAAATGCAGGGCTAATACTGTTACAAAATTATTTTATAATGCTTTTTGAGCGTCTTAATTTAGTAAATGAGAGGAGTTTTGTTTCGGGAAAAGCACAATTGGATGCCGTACATTATTTACAATACATCGTAACAGGACTTACAGAGACCGACGAATCTTTTTTAACTTTAAATAAAGTGCTTTGCGGATTACCGCTTAGTGCTCCGGTAAAATCCACTATTATTATTCCGGAAACACATAAAGAACTAATCGAGGGGATGATTCAATCGTCTATAGGGTCTTGGGAAGCTATTGGAAATAGTTCAGTTAATGGTTTTAGGGGAAACTGGCTGGCAAGAGAAGGAGTTTTAAGAGAAGAAGAAGACCGCTGGAATTTATCTGTAGAAAAAAGACCCTATGATATTTTAATAGCAAAATTTCCTTTTTCATTTTCTACAATCAAATTTCCATGGATGCAAAAACCATTATATGTCAATTGGTCATTTTAGGAATTCTGCCCGAAGAAACATATAAAACTGAAACCTGTTAAGATTCTAATAAAGGGAATCTTAAAGCGAATTGAGAAAATAGAATTTCAAAAAGCAATTCTATTTTCTTGTTATTCAACTCTTAATTCATAATTGTTCTTTATACCATCCTGCATATTTATGGTAATTATTTGCGATCCGGTTGATTTCGCCTTCCAGCAATTCCGGACTCATATCTTTTATTTTCTTTGCCGGTGAACCGCCATAAACGGATCCGGATTCAATGACAGTCCCCTTTGTAACAACAGCGCCTGCAGCGACAATCGAATTGCTGTGTATAACTGCATCGTCGAGGATAACGGCATTCATGCCAATCAATACATTATCATGAATTGTGCAGCCGTGCACAATTGCGCCATGCGCAATAGAGACATTGTTTCCAATGTTGGTCGGCGATTTTTCAAAAGTTGCGTGGATCACAGCATTGTCCTGAATATTCACGTTATTGCCAATTTTGATGTAAT
>JAQTOL010000533.1 GCA_028748945.1 Paludibacter sp. | reverse complement strand
AAGTACATGTGCAGCATTGGGAAAAGCGTATTCACGCAAAGTCCTCTCCTGAATATAAAATCCCGGGAATTTATACATCGATTGTTGAATGGGTGCAATATCTTCCGTACTCAATTGGGTCATAAAAAGTTGAGGCGTGTAAGAAGAATATCCGGGATTTTTTCTCCGGTCTCTGATGTCTGCAATACGATTGATAAACTCTTCCTTATCAATACTTAAAGCCTGACAGAATGCGGTTGTGTCCAGCCCGCGAATTTCACGCATGATAAGTGCTATATCGTACGCCGGCTTATTGAAAACGAGTAGCGTATGCTTTCGATCGTAAATAAGACCCCTGGAAGGATACAGCGTTTTTTTAAGAAATGCATTACTTTCTGCTCCCTCTTTATATTTTGACTCAACTATTTGAATGGTAAACAACCGCAAAATATACACAATAATCACTACTGTTATGATAATAGCAATCACATTCCTTCTGTTTTGAAGTGTGTCGTTTATCATTTTTTATTTTGATTTAATTGATTGAATACCCAAAATCAATAAGATGGTCAGGAGTGAACTAAGTATAATTTTCGCAGATATTATCCAGAAATGAGCGAATGAAAAAGCTTCTAAATAAAATAAAATTGTATGATGAATGAACACAAAGAGGACAACATATTTAATGTAAGCACCCACACCAAAGGTATAAAACGAAGGAGTAGGGTTGCTTCCTTCTTCTATAGAAGTAAATAATTTTATAAGTCCGTTTCGGAGGAATGCGATAAACACGGTTGCAAAAGCATGTATACCCAGCGTGTTCGAGAAAATATCGATAGTAAGTCCTATGGCAAATGCTAAAATGAGTGAGAACCAACGTGGGGTACGAACAGGCAGCGCAATAATAAATAAAATATATAAGTATGGGTTTATATAACCTAAAAACTGAATGTTGTTCAGTACCAGTACCTGAAAAAGGACCAGTAAAATGAAACGGAATATATTTGAAAGTACGATCGGCATTTAATTACTGTTCTTCAGATGATAATTCAAGGTTTTTTTGCTCTTTATAATTCAGGTAATTAATAATTTTTACATGTGAAAGAGTCCGGAAACTTACCGCTAGTTTCACTTTTATATTATAATAGGAATCACTTTCTTTTATGTTAAAGTCCTCAATGATGCCGACAGGTATTCCTTCGGGAAATGTACTGGCTACCAGTCCACTGGTTACCAATGTGTCTCCCAAAGAAAGTTGAACATGCCGGGCAATATCGGTCAGATTTGCATACCTGTAATCCTCTCCGGACCAGATCAAAGATCCGTTGTAGTTATTTCGTTTGAATTTACAACTGATCTGAATTTTGGGATTTAGAATTGGAATTACAACGGCAAACCGGTTAGAAACCGTTTTTACAATCCCAACCACACCTTCATCGCTTATGACACCCATATCAGGCCTTACTCCATCTATACTTCCCTTATTGAGTGTAATGTAGTTTTGTAATTTGTTAGTTGAGCTGTTGATTACCTTGGCTGAAATAAACTGATATTCCATTTCGGCTGGAATTCGGAAACGTAAGGAATCGGAAGCCTCTGGCTGTAAGGTGGAAAGTTTGTTTCTAAGATTTACAATCTGATTCTTTAAGGCAGTATTTTCCTCCGACAGACTCTCGTTAGCTGTGCGTAGCTTGAAGAATTCCACTACAGAATTACTCCATTCGTACAAGCCGGAAACCAGAGAATTACTCGATGATAGAAAAACACTTTTTTGATACTCCTGATTTTTTACAATCAGAGTAACAGATATTATTTCCAGGAAAAGAAATAAAAACACTACACTATATTGTATCAAGAAATTGATTAAATTCTTCATTATGGTGTATCAAATCTATGCAAAGAAGAATGAATAATTTTCAATGTTTATTCAGTGGACATTGATGTTTAACTTGTTGTAAATCTGAGTTTATAGTTATTAAACATGGAAAAGGATTACCGTATCAGGAAAGAGAATTTATCCACATTTTTCAACGCGATACCAGTTCCACGGGCTACTGCACGTAATGGATCTTCGGCAATATGGAATTGAATATTCAGTTTATCTGAAAGACGTTTATCGAGACCTCTTAGCAATGCACCTCCACCGGCTAAGTAAATACCACCTTTAACGATATCTGCATATAATTCAGGAGGTGTTTGTTCGAGGGCACTCAAGATAGCCGATTCAATTTTCGAAATCGATTTTTCCAGGCAATGCGCTATTTCCTGATAGGAAACAGGAACCTGCATAGGTAGAGCCGTCATACGGTTTGGACCATGAACAATAAAATCTTCTGGGGCATCTTCCAAATCGGTAAGAGCCGCACCCACATTTATTTTAATTAATTCTGCAGTACGTTCACCCACTTTAATGTTGTGCATACGTCCCATATATTCCACAATGTCCAGGGTCAAATCATCACCTGCAATCCGGATGGATTTATTGGAAACAATACCACCCAGCGAAATAACGGCAATTTCAGTCGTTCCTCCGCCTATATCAACTATCATACAGCCATTGGGTGCTTCCACATCGATACCAATTCCAATA
>JAQTOL010000532.1 GCA_028748945.1 Paludibacter sp. | reverse complement strand
ATTCTCGAGTAAGTAAGTTCTGCGTTTTGTTCCCGGGATCGGGATAATATTATCGCCCTGTGCCAAAACCCATGCCAGAGCAAGTTGAGATGGTGTGCAGTCTTTTTGTTTGGCAATAAGTGCGAACCCTTCTGCCAAAAGCCGGTTATTCTCAGCATATTCCGGTTGATAGCGTGGCAATGTTTTACGGAAATCACCTTCTTTCAATTGAGAAATGTCCAGTGTATTGGTCATTAGTCCGCGGGCCAATGGGCTAAAAGGCACTAATGAAATGCCGAGCTCAAGGCAGGTTGGAAGTATTTCTTTTTCCACATCACGTGTAAGCAAAGAATACTCGCTTTGTAAAGCGGAGATGGGATGCACGGCATTGGCACGTCTCAGTGAATTGGAGGAAGCTTCCGACAATCCCAGAAACCGGACTTTTCCTTCTTTTACCAGTTCGGCCATAGCTCCAACCATTTCTTCAACCGGAACATTCGGATCGATACGGTGTGCATAATACAAGTCAATTACATCGGTTTTCAACCTTTTAAGACTTTCTTCTACAGCTACTTTCATGTGTTTCGGTGAAGCGTCGAACCCCATGGCATATTTATTTTCTACATTCGGAGTAAAACCAAATTTTGTTGCCAGAAAAATTTTATCACGATTTGGTTTTAGTACTTTTGAAATTAATTCTTCATTTTTTCCGGCACCGTAAATATCGGCAGTATCCCAAAAGTTGACTCCAATTTCCAATGCTTTTTCGAGTGTGGCGATCGATTCTTCATCATTTGGTTCGCCATAACCATGACTCATTCCCATACAACCCAAGCCAATGGCTGAAAGCCGGACGTCTGTTTTTCCCAGTTTTCTGTATATCATATCGCAATCAATTTAATTGGTTATTTATGGAACAAAGTTAATCAAAGTTTCAGAAAAACATACTTTCCCAATGTTATACATTATGATTAAAATGAAAAAAAAGAGCTCAGAATCCTTCGATTTTGAGCTCTCATTCTGTTGAAAAAATATTGTTATATCATATCAAATCCTGTATAAGGAATCAACGCTTTAGGAATGCGGATGCCTTCGGGTGTCTGATTATTCTCGAGTAAAGCCGCAACAATGCGAGGTAAAGCCATTGCGCTCCCGTTCAGGGTATGAACAAGTTGTGTCTTTTTGTCGGCAGTTCTGAAACGGCATTTCAGTCGGTTGGCCTGATAGCTTTCGAAGTTTGAAACTGAACTGACTTCCAACCAGCGTTCCTGAGCGGCTGAAAAGACTTCGAAATCGAATGTCAAAGCAGATGTGAAACTCATGTCGCCTGCACAAAGACGGAGAATACGCCAGGGTAATTCCAGCTTTTCGACCAGTGTTTGTACGTAGTTCACCATTTGGTCGAGTGTTTCATACGATTTGTCCGGATGTTGAATTTGTACAATTTCCACTTTATCAAATTGGTGCAAGCGGTTCAATCCACGTACATCTTTACCGTATGAACCGGCTTCACGACGAAAACATGCGGAATAGGCCGTGTTCTTAATTGGTAATTCGTTTTCATTCAGTATGACATCGCGGTAAATATTCGTTACAGGAACCTCAGCCGTAGGAATTAAATACAAATCATCCAAATCGCAGTGATACATCTGACCTTCTTTGTCCGGTAATTGCCCTGTTCCATAACCCGAAGCTGCATTAACCACATAAGGTGGCTGAACTTCAAGATAGCCGGCAGCGGTTGCATTATCGAGGAAGAAGTTGATTAAAGCACGTTGCAGACGGGCACCTTTTCCTTTGTAAACAGGAAATCCTGCACCCGATATTTTTACACCCAATTCAAAATCAATCAAATCGTATTTTTTTGCCAGGTCCCAGTGAGGAACCGCATCAGTTCCTAAATTTGGCATAATTCCACCCGAACGCTCCACCAGATTATCTTCCAGGGTTTTACCTTCCGGAACACTGGCATGAGGTAAGTTCGGAATTTGAACCAATAATTCATTCAGTTTTTGCTCGGCTGCACTTTGTTGATCTGCCAGATTTTTGATGGATTCCTTTAATTCTACTGTCTTTTCTTTTGCCTGAGTAGCTTCGGTTTGTTTGCCTTGTTTCATTAGCAACCCAATTTCCTTCGACAAATTGTTTAGTTCGGCTGATGCCGTATCCACCTGTACCTGACTTGCTTTACGCAATCCGTCCAATTCAACAACCTGAGCAATAATTTGGACGCCATCGAAATGTTTTTTTGCCAAACGGGCAATTACTTCCTCGGTGTTTTCAGTAATATATTTAAGTGTAAGCATTTTCGTATTTAAAATTTAATCATTTACTCCCGATAGCTATCGGGATTACAATTGCACTGATTGTCTTGATTCTAATATCTTGGTTCTTTTGTCTAATAAAAAAATCTCCCGCAATTTTACACTACGGTAAAACAACAGGAGATTTGTGTGTGATGCGAATCGACTAATGTTTAGTTAGCAGCTACTTCGATAGGTTTAATAGATACAAAAGATTTGTTATCTTTCTTTTTTCTGAATTCTACAACTCCGTCGATTAAAGCAAACAAAGTGTGGGCTTTACCCATACC
>JAQTOL010000531.1 GCA_028748945.1 Paludibacter sp. | reverse complement strand
TGATAAATTGATTGATATAAGCATACTTCTCGGTATTGAAGATGATGATATTTTTTTCTTTTTCATTTAAACACGATTTAAAATCAGCTTCATCTGAAGTTGTGAGGTTAATGTTTGAAAATTGTTTCCTTTCTTTAATAAAAACCTTTTGCAATGCTTCAAACTTCATCTTTCCTTCGTCGAATGAACTGATTCCCGGGAGTTCGGCAAAAATGATATTTGCCTTGTTGTACTTTTTCTTTAATAAATCAATCGTGAATTTCAACTCCAAATCGGTTCCCGGATTGAATTGAAATAAATAAGAATTATTGTCGATTTCAGGCACTTTTGACGAAAACGGAATCAGAGTGTTTATTTTGTTTCCTTTTGCAAATTCAGCCACAGCCGGCACCTGATTACTAAATGCCGGACCGATAATCAGATCCATATTTTTAAGTTCCGGATTGCTTAATACTTCCATGATTTTCTCATCGGATTTTTCAGTATCGTAGGTATATATCTCTGTAGAAATTCCTTGTTCTTTGGCTTTTTCAACGGCAATGAGTGCTCCTGCATAGAAATCGAGAAAACGGTCAAGATTCAAATCAGGTTTATCCTGATCGAGCATAAAAGGAAGTAAAAAGGCAATTTTGATTATTTTATTTTCTGAACCGGATTTGGAAGAATCGCTGTTTGAAAACTGATTATTCAGAATATCTGCCTTATTGGCATCTGTCTCTGTCTTTGGTATTTTCAACTCTGTACCTACAGTTAATTTGGTAGATGAACCCGGATTTAGTCGGATAATATCTATTACTTTTACGTTATAAAGTCTGGCTATTGAATATAATGTCTCTTGTGCCCGAACCACATGTATTCCGTTTCGTTTATTTTCTACCGGACTATTATTTTGCGTTGTTGAATTGGAAATTAGGGTCTCTACTTTCTCATTCTTCTTACTTTTCTTTGATTCTTTTGGAATAAGCAATATTATGCCTTCACGTAACCCATTTGCAATGTCGGGATTGTATTTAATAATATCTTCCTGACTGACATTAAATTTCTGACTAATTCCAAAGAGAGTTTGTTTTTTCTTTACTTTGTATTCAGTAAATTCCTGTTTTGTATTATTAATTTTACTTGTTTCTTCTATCTTTTTTTGAGAGAAAGCATCTTGAATTGGAATAAAAATTTTTTGACCAGGTTTTAATCCGCTCGCAATTTCAGGATTGGTTTTACTTATGATATCAGGTGAAATATCAAATTTACGACCAATAGCATACAAACCTTCACTGATTTGTACGGTATAAACATAGTACTCAATTCCATTTATTTTTTTAGTTGGATAATTTTTATTTTGTCCGACTAAAGAGAGAGTAATCAGGAGAAATCCTGTAAGTATAAAAGTGAATATCTTCTTTTTCATATTTTCAACTGCACTAATTGATATTTTCAACGGCAAATTTACATATAATTCCTGAGATTTTTAATCTCGTAATGAAAAACGGGTTATTCCGGGATATAGTATTCATTTCATATTTGCCTTGTTAGCTATATGACTAAATATTGGTACATTCTGCAGTATACTTGCTAAATATACGTGCAAGGCTTTTGATATTATTACGTAAAATAAAGAAATAAATTTACGAATGTAAACATAAGAAACTGATTTCTTATTTTTTTTTAATTATGTATCGTCCGTATAATCCCCGTAAACTCAAATTCCCGATCTGCCTGGTTTGACAGATTTGAGTGTTATATCGAATATTGGTCTGTTTATTCAACTTTCTTTCATTCAACTTAGAATCTGTATTGATTCGGTTTCAAAAAAAAACTGTAATTTAGCAGTCCGAAAAATAAGCATAGCTTCGTAAAATTTCAATTCGCATGAATTCATTTCTTCACCGTATTGCAGAAACTTATTACAGTCAGCATGGTTCTGCCATTGATGGTTTTACTTTCGTTTTTCCCAACCGTCGGGCAGGTCTCTTCTTTCAACGTTATGTTTCTGAAATAGCTGAAAAACCTGTTTTTTCGCCAGAAATTATTACTATTAATGATTGTTTTGCCGCTGCTTCTGCCTGGCAGGTTGCCGACCGTCTGACGATGCTTTTCCGGCTGTACAACATTTATAAACAGCATATTAATAAAGAAGAAACGTTCGATACTTTTGTGTTTTGGGGCGAAATGTTACTATTAGATTTTGACGATATTGACAAATACCGGGTAGATGCCGGACAATTGTTTACCAACATAACTGAACTAAAGCAAATTGACCAACTCTTCAATGTATTTTCGGAACGGCAAATAGATGCGATACGTCAATTTTGGAACAGCTTTATACCTGTTGTAGAAGGGAAATCACGTGAAGATTTTATCAGCACATGGAAAGTCCTGTTTCCTATATATAAGCAGTTCAGAGCCGAACTGATTGCAGAGAATGCCGGTTCAGAAGGTATGATTTGTCGCGAAGTAACCGACCGTCTTCGTGCAAAAGAAGAAATGGCAGGTTGGGAAAATAAAAAGTTTGTCTTTGTCGGATTTAATGCTTTAAATCCTTGTGAAAGAATTCTTTTCAGTGAACTGCAAAAACGGGG
>JAQTOL010000530.1 GCA_028748945.1 Paludibacter sp. | reverse complement strand
TATCCGGTTGATGTGTATCGCTTACCAAAACATTTGGATGAAGAAGTGGCGCGGTTGCATTTGGATCAATTGGGTGTGAAACTGACTGTTCTGACCCCCGAACAAGCCGATTATATCGGGGTGAAGGCAACAGGACCTTACAAACCGGAACATTACAGATATTGATTTTTAAAACACCGTATAATTATAAAAGCCGTTTTCATTAGCTGAAAACGGCTTTTTATATTTTGACACCGAATATTTATCTTACTCTTAATCGTTGTCCGGGTCGAATTGCGGTCTTGGGTTTTATTCTATTCAGTCTGCATAAAGTGTTTACGCTGGTTCCGTTTCTTGCCGCTATTCTACCCAGATTGTCCCCTTTGCGTACACTATAGTATCTGGCTGATTTCAATACTTTTACTTCATGTTGATAATAGAACGATTGCTTTTTTGTCATTAAATAAGTTTGTTCCCACACTTTACCGGTATTAAAATTAATGATATGCGCCGGATTGATTGCATTTCCGATATAACGGGTTTCAAAATGTAAATGTGGACCGGTTGAATGACCTGTATTACCTCCGAAAGCAATTAATTCGCCGGCTTTGACATCTTGATTGGGTGCGACTAAAACCTGTGACAAATGTGCATATACTGTCTCTAATCCGTTGTCGTGCCTTATAACCATGTAATTGCCATATCCTCGTGCTTCATAGTTGATGAGTCGTACTCTTCCTGAAAAAGCAGAACGTACAGAATCACCAACTTTCAATCTTAAATCGATACCATAATGAAACCGGTAACGACGGGGGCCAAACTCCGAAGTTACAGCACCACGAACCGGAACAATAAAATGAGAACAATCAATCCGAACTGAATCGGGCATGCTGTCAATTGGAATTTTATATGGATTTACGTGGTCACTGGTCCAAATTTCGTTATAAATGTCACCGGCCGGATGATTTTCCATTAAGTCATCGGATTCATCATTCAACATTTCCTGATAGACATTAATTGTATCTTTTTTGTTCAGAAGTGATAAAATAGAATGTTGAGCCAAAACCCCTGAAGTAGAGAGGAAATAAAATGCAACCGGAAGAAGTTTTTTAAGAGATAAAGACATGCGTATGAATGGTTCAATTATTTGATTTGCAATTCCCTGTGAAATAAATGGAAATTTGAAAACGTATTATTGGAAATTGGAAATTATAAAATTCGAAATTGATTAGATTTCATCGTTAGCATACAAAAAATTCAAACCGGATTGTTCAAAATCAAAAATTTCATCATTGTTGAAGAAACGTGCTAATTCAACCTTTGCATTTTCTAAGGTGTCGGATGTATGGATAATATTCTCCTGAACACTCACGCTGAAATCACCTCGGATTGTTCCCTGGGCCGCTTCACGACCATTTGTTTTACCTGCCATTTCGTGTACTATGTGTACAGCATCCAGACCTTTCCAGCAACAAACAATTACAGGTGTTACCTTCATGGAATCTTTAATACGTTTAAAGAATGAGCGTTGAGCCAGATGGGCGTAGTGCTCAATCAAAATTTCATCGGTTAATTGTATCATTTTCATTCCACACAATTGCAAACCCTTACGCTCGAAGCGCTGTATAACTTCACCAATCAATCCTCTTTGAATTGCACCGGGTTTTACAATGACAAGTGTTTTTTCCATGATAATATTGTTAATTGTTTATTGAATTTTTTTAGCAGTCCAAAATTAGAGAAATGATGGGTTAAAACAAAGGAAGTTCCATATTTTTAACTTATTGCCCCCCAATTTAATGTATTTATTTTCATTTTACGTAATTGTGTTGCCAGCACTCTGTTTTCATTCTTCTCAAGTTGAGGGTCTTCATTTAACACATCCATAGCGACATTTCTGGCAATCTCCAACATTTTACCATCTTGTGCCAGGTTCGCAATTTTCAGGTCAAAAGGCATTCCACTCTGTTGGGTACCTTCCATATCGCCAGGTCCCCGGATTTGTAAGTCGGCTTCCGAAATTTCAAAACCATCATTCGTGCGAACCATAATTTCCATTCGTTTGCGTGTTTCAGTAGCCAGTTTAAACCCGGTAAGCAAAATACAAAATGATTGTTCCGCACCGCGGCCAACCCTTCCGCGTAATTGATGCAACTGAGATAACCCGAAACGCTGCGCACTTTCAATGACCATCACCGAAGCATTGGGAACATTGACACCTACTTCAATAACTGTAGTAGCAACCATAATTTGCGTTTCACCTGATACGAATTTTTGCATCTGATAATCTTTTTCCTTTGGTTTCAATTTGCCATGAATCATACTTACCTTGTAATCTGGGAATGTTTCACGCATATATTCATAACCAGATTCAAGATCTTGTAAATCAATTTTTTCTGATTCCTGTATTAGCGGATAAACAATATAAATTTGTCGTCCGGCATCCACTTGTCTGGCAATAAACTGATTTAAGCCCTGACGTTTGTTTTCATAATAATGAAAGGTTTGGATGGGTTTCCGACCCGGGGGAAGTTCGTCGATAACAGAAATGCTGAGATCACCGTAAAGTGTCATGGCCAAGGTACGTGGAATGGGGGTAGAGATCGG
>JAQTOL010000529.1 GCA_028748945.1 Paludibacter sp. | reverse complement strand
TATATCTTTTAGAGTAACCGAATTATTACCAACACTTGCTTGCGTAAGACCAACCACAGGTAAACTTAAATAATAATATTCTGTCGGTTGAAATGCCGGGTTAAGTAAATGACGCAGCGGTACATCTTCCATAAAATACATTGTATTTACTTGCTGAGCTTCTGCAATAGCCGGAAAAATACAAATATAAAATATTAGAATCAAACTTTTAAAAGTAGGTTTCATCGATACACTAAACAATTTAAAGTTTAATTATTACTTTTAGAACTCACTTTCCCATTAACAAAAACACCTACCTTTAAATTAAAAGTATTTGACTTCGTAAAATATATATTCGAATTGATATCGGCACCTGCTACACGAACTTTATAAGCAATTCTTTTTGCTTTACGAATTTCAGTTAACTGGTCCTTCGTAACTGTTATAATAAGTTGTTGGTTTGTTTCTTTTCCTTTCTGAACAATTCCGTTCACATCTACCTGTCCGGCATTCATTTCATAATACTTCGTAAAATCGGTCGATAAATTTATTTCATTACCCAATGAATCAAGCATGGAAATTGACAGTTCGGTTTTTACAGGAAGTCCATTGGAGATATTCAATACCAAAGAGGTGGATTGAATATCAGCAACTGCAAACTGATTCAACGCGTCGGAAAGAGTCTTGAAGATATTATTAATCGTATCGTTAAACTGATAATAACTTCCGGCACCAAACTGCAAAGGAATGGTAGTTTTGAGATACACCTTTATTTTCCCATCGGGAGTAATAAAATTCTGTGTATTATCATTTTGAGTATCATTAAATGCTGTAAATTTATATTCCAGTGTTTTCGGTTTATTGGCAATTAGCTTATCCGTTTGACCCCAGTCTTTGTCAAAAGTCCGTAGCCTTAACGTAGCTGTGTCCCCGGGTAGGGCGGGTTTATTATCAAAAAAACTGGTGAACGTTTTTGTGCCATCAAATTGAGCATAAACAGTATCGGTTGTCGTGAAAGCTTTCAAATAATCCAGTCGGAAACCTAATTTCATTCCAATATTACTGACAGCAGAAATATCAATTTGCGGATTGTATAATTTAAACACCCCGTTTGGTAATTTAGTATCCAGATCAAGAGCAATTTGTTGAGCAGTTGAGGCAATTTTTGATAAATCGAACTTGCCGTACATAACTCTCCAATCCAGATTATTAAATGTAAATTCAATATTTATCTTAGAATTCGGACCAACAGTTAAAGGCAAACTGCCACTATTAGCATCCAATTTAATTCCAAGCGGGATACCATTGGCTCCACCTGAAGTATTCATGACAAAATTAGCAAAACTTACATTTTCAGTTTGATTGAATGCTTTAGGCGAAAATTCAAAAGAACTGGAACTACCATCAAGCATTCTCAATTTTCCTTCCGAGAAAGAAAGGGTCATTTTAAGATTTCCCGGATCAATATCCAGATTCTCAACTGTTATTTTAATTCCTAAAGTAGCAGATGCTATTTTTATACTATCTATTCTTTCGGTTGCTACAACTTTATTTAGTCCCAGATCAAAATCCTGATTACTATAAATGGATGGTATATCGAAATTGGCCGGGAAAGTTACAACTGCATCAGGAGACAGATTAATTGTTTTAGTGAGTATGGGCGGGATTTCTGTCAGGTTTAAAACCGGAAATATAAATTCCGTACTGTCAAAACTCTGAAAACTGATTTCATTTGTATTATTTGTAAACAGATGTTGGCTATCATTATTAGCCAAAATATCGCCCAAATTAACACTGGCGCCACCCAAAGGCACTACCAAATCTGGATCTATACTTATTTCGGGAGAAATATTATGTAAATCAATATTAGCTTCGCAAGAAACGAATATGAGAATAAGTGAAAACAGAAGAACCTTAGAAAATTTAATGGATCGAATCATTTGAATACGAATCTGCTTTTGAAATAATTGAAAGTATAATTAAAATCATACAAATGCAAAGATACATAACTTTGTTTATCGATTGTTTGAATAATATACTTACAAAAGGCTTTATTTAGGCAAATTAACCAGATAAACTGTTTCGGTAGCACGGGTTAATGCAGTATAAAACCAACGGTAAAAATCACTGTTCAATTGGTCTTCATTAATTTGTCCGGGATCGATAAATACTTTTTTCCATTGTCCTCCTTGTGCTTTATGGCAGGTTACCGCATAGGCGAATTTAACCTGAAGCGCATTGTAATACTCATTATCAAGCACTTTCCTATACAATTCCTTTTTAGTTGTAATCTCGGGAAAATCTTCGGATACTGCTTTGAAAAGTGTATTCGTCATTTCATTCATTGCAGCAGGAGAATCAGATTGTAAAGCATCGAGCCAGATACGTGCATCAATTTCCCATTCATAATCCAGCGAACGCAAAGTCAGATCTACAAACCGAAAACCATACATTTCATGATATTTCCGAACACGTACAATCTGTAAAATATCTCCGTTTGCAATAAAATCAATTTCTTTATAAGGTTTATTCCAAAAATAATTATTACGGGTCACCATCAGTAAATCGCCGTTTGTCAACTCATCTTCCTTCATCATTACCCGTGCACGTATGCC
>JAQTOL010000528.1 GCA_028748945.1 Paludibacter sp. | reverse complement strand
CGAGTAAAGATTTACCGGTTGGATAATTCTGCGCATTGCCTACCGCCATTATAAATAATAGCAATATTGATATTTTTAATGTTTTCATATTTTTTAAATTGTAAATAAATAAATTGTAAATGTATTTTATCCCTCTAACTCCTTAAATAAATTAGCTGTTTGGCGTTTGTAAACTCCAATTCCGGCCAACATGGCTCCGATTACGGTGGAAAGTACGCCCGGAATAAAACCAATAAAGTAAGTGGTAGTGGTAATTTGCGCCCGGATAATACTCGGCAGCATCATATTAGAATTTTTCATCATGCCACTGGTATCAAGTCCATAGTGTTGCATTAACCATGCAAAAACCAAACCAATACTAATCCCAATAAAAGATCCGATCAATCCCACTAAAATTGATTCTCCAATGAGAGAGCGGTAAATTTCATGTTTGTTTTCACCAATAGCCAAACGTAACCCAAATTCACCGTAACGGCGCAATCCGCCCACCAAACCGGCATTCCAAAGCACAATCGACATGGCAAAAACGAAAATAAAGATAATAATGTATTGCGCATTTTCAGAATAGGCTATTATAAAATCCATTCCACCGATACCACTCATGGGTAACATGGTTAATGAAAACTGATCCGATTTCTTTGAATTATCCTTATTAAACTCAGAAGACAATTCTTTAGCTTTTGAATCGACATAGGGTGAATCGTTGAAGAAACCCAGTACTTCACCGGCTGCATTTTCCATGTTCAACGCCACACGAACATCTTCAATATCGGCCATAATCGTTCCTTTATCCAAAGCAGCTGTCCCAAAATGAAGGGTACCACATACCTCAAAATTATACATCGCCATATCACCATACATCGAATTTGAAATGAGTGTGACTTTATCGCCTAATTTTAAATTCATTTTCCTGAATAATTCATCGGTAATCAGAACTTCTCCTTTTTTCACGGGGAAACGTCCTGTAAGCAATTTTGATTTCAAATCCATTCGGGTGATTTCATCCTGATTGCCTAACAAATGAATACCCATACCCATCACATTTCCCTGCGAACGGGTCATTCCGGCCGAGTCGGGTGCATCCAACAATCCACCAAACTGAATCCGGTCTATCCAGGTCATGTCAGGATAGGTTGTTTTCAGTTTCTTCATTACACCGGCTATACCCATGATCGCATAATCATTCGGAATTTGCGTTTGATTTTCTTTATACGCTTCAGTCATAACCTTCACATGTCCCGACGAAAATTTAGCCGTCGTTTCTATACTGTCGGCAAAAATGCCACTCATGTACGATTGCAAAAAAACGGTCATCATTACTCCTAAGGAAACCACTATGATAGGGAGCAGACTTCGGCTTTTGTCCCGTAATAATCCTTTTAATAAAAACTTTATCATTTTGTTGATTTGTTTATTGGTTAACTGGTTAATTGGTTGATTAGTTAATTGGTTAACTGGTTAATTCGATAATAGTCAGATGGGAATCGACCTAATTAACGAATCAACCAATTAACTTCTTAACTAGTTTACTTTTCCACGAATGGCATCCGTCGGATTCATCTTTGCAATTTTTCGTGCCGGCAAATAACTGACTGCGGCTGTTACAATGAGTATAAAAAT
The DNA here is from genome assembly GCA_028748945.1 of Paludibacter sp. GTDB lineage: Bacteria > Bacteroidota > Bacteroidia > Bacteroidales > Paludibacteraceae > Paludibacter. The sequence goes on along the minus strand of JAQTOL010000528.1, from coordinate 990 downwards.
CATTGTTCCGATAACCAAACCGGGTGTAATGGTTGCATACATTGTGTCAGCCATTGGCACTCCCATTTCACTGGCATCCATATTAAATGAATAACCGTATTTTACTGCATAAAACAGGATAGGCGTTCCCCAAATAGTCCCTAATCCGAATGCTAAAATCGCATTTATGGTTCCTTCGAGTGTAAAATGCCACATGACTTGTTTTTGAGTCATACCCAAGGCCACCATGGTACCTATTTCGCGTTGGCGACGGAAAATAGCCAGAGTCTGAGTATCGAAAATAGCCAGCATGGCCAGCAAAAGGAATAATATATACAAAAAACTGGTTCCAATGGATTTTGTTTTCACCAACAACATTGTTGAAGCTGTCAGATTGGTTACATCTTTAAAATCCCATCCTTTTACATTTTGAACAGATGCAAGAGGTGATTTTATAAGTAAATTGGCACAATTCGGTTGCATGGTCATTCGCTGTAACCGATCCAGTGGAATCCACAAAATACCATTATCAACAGTAGGGATGGACGTTTTGAAAATTCCAACAACGCGAATATCGGCTGCTTCGAATGTTCCGTTCTTATCCCGCCAACGCAATGTTACTACATCATTCATTCGGAGTTTGGTCTGTTTAGCCATAAAAGCTCCCAGAATTACCGGAATCTCATCGGTTTTACTAATGAGTTTTTCAGTTGGTATTTTCAATAATTTTTGATCGGGGCGAATTCCTTTTAAAAGAACACTTTGCATTCTCCCTTCCGGATAGATACTTCCCATAGAAATTAATTCGGGTTCAATTAAATGGTTATCAATATCTTTTTGAAATACTGAGGGAATTTCAACTGTACTCGAATCCAGTGAAAACGGATCAAACGGATCATATTTCGACTGCCAATACTGGCCATCGGCAATTTCCCACTTTACCGTATCATCAACGGCTTGTGTACTCCAACCTTTCAAAATTCCCTGTAAAAGAATAATCAGCACAAAGGA
>JAQTOL010000527.1 GCA_028748945.1 Paludibacter sp. | reverse complement strand
AAAATATTGGAAAATATTAATCCTATTGCTGGGTGGAAGCAAATTATGGCACAATTTATTATTATTTTTGAACAACGATGGAATATCAATTAATTATCCTTTCTGACACAGTTTATTGAATAGACCCTCAAATGGATGATTAATCAGTCTTATTGTGTGACGAATCAGTCTAAATAGATCACCAATCAATCTTATTGTGTGACAAATTAGTCTAAATGGATCACCAATTAATCTTATTGTGTGACAAATTAGTCTAAATGGGTGACCAATTAGTCTAGATGGGTGATCAATTAGTCTTATTGTGTGACCAATTAGTCTAAATGGATCACCAATCAATGCTGATTTATTACAGTTTTTCAATAATCCGAAACGGACTTATATCACTAAATTATTAAAATACAATAAATTAAACAATCATACAACCTTATGAACAAAATCATCAAATTATTCATCCTGCTATTGAGCCCCATTTTATTGATGGCTCAAACAACATCCTGGCCTGTTGTAAATACCGAAATGCTTCCCGGAACCCGTTGGTGGTGGTTGGGAAGTGCTGTTGATAAAGCCAATCTGACTTATAATCTGGAAGAATATGGTCGTGCCGGCATTGGAACGGTGGAAATTACGCCCATATACGGGGTTCAGAAAAATGAAGCCAACGATATTCCATTCCTTTCGGACAAATGGATGGAAATGCTGAAACATACCACTTCGGAAACCAAACGCCTGGGTATGCAAACCGACATGAATACCGGTACCGGTTGGCCTTTTGGCGGTCCCGAAGTAACCATTGAAGATGCTGCATCGAAGCTTTTGACCAAAGAATATATGGTTAAAGGAGGCGAAGATTTTTCCAACATCATCGTTCCCGATGAAAAAAATCAACAAGGCAAAGCTAAACTCAGCCGGGTAATGGCTTTTGGTATCAAAAACCAATGTTTGGATTTGACATCGAAAGTGGATGCTTCCGGGAAACTTACATGGGAAGCACCCAAAGGTGATTGGAAAATTATTGCCGCATTCAATGGAAAAACCTTGCAAAAAGTGAAACGTGCGGCACCCGGGGGTGAAGGTTATGTGATGGATCATTTTTCTAAACGTGCTGTGAAGAATTACTTAAATCGTTTCGATAAAGCATTTACAGCTACAAATACGCCTTATCCTCATAACTTTTTCAACGATTCATATGAAGTTTATGGTGCCGACTGGACGGAGGATTTTTTTGACCAATTTTATACCCGACGGGGATATAAACTGGAAGAGCATTTACCGGCATTTCTGGCAAAAGAACGCTCTGTTGAAACTGCCCGGTTGGTTTCAGATTATCGTCAAACCATGTCGGACTTGTTATTGGAAAACTTTACACAGCAATGGACTGACTGGGCACATTCTCACGGCAGTAAAACCAGAAATCAGGCACATGGGTCTCCCGGGAATCTGATCGATTTGTATGCCACAGTTGACGTTCCCGAATGCGAAAGTTTTGGAATTTCCGATTTTGGCATCAAAGGTTTACGCAAAGATTCGCTTACCATAAAAAACTATTCTGATATTTCCATGCTCAAATATGCATCTTCGGCTGCACATATTTCGGGTAAACCTTATACTTCATCCGAAACATTTACCTGGTTGACTGAACATTTCCGTGCTTCCTTGTCGCAATGCAAACCTGATTTAGACCTGTTATTCGTTTCGGGAGTAAATCACTGTTATTTTCAGGGAACGCCTTATTCGCCAAAAGAAGCCGCATGGCCGGGTTGGCAATTTTATGCTTCCATTAACATGTCACCTACCAACACCATTTGGCACGATGCACCGGCTATGTTTTCGTATATAACCCGTTGCCAATCTTTTCTGCAAATGGGTAAACCGGATAATGATTTTCTGATTTATATACCGGTTTACGATGTATGGAACGATCAGGATGGACTCTTGTTGCAATTTGACATTCATAAAATGGACAAACGCATGCCGAAATTTATTCATACTGTTCAAACAATTTACCAAAGTGGATATGACGTGGATTATATCTCCGATCAATTTATTCTTTCCACAAAATGTGTAAACGGCAGATTGATGACCACCGGTGGAAGTAGCTACCAGGCACTGATTCTACCTGCCGTTCAAAAAATGCCGGTAAACGTTCTCAGACATTTGATATCCCTGGTGGAACAAGGTGCGAATGTCGTTTTTATGGATAATTTTCCAAATGATGTTCCCGGGTTTGCCGGATTAAAAAGTCGCAGGGCAGATTTGAAAAAACTTTTGAAAAAGTTGGATAAAAAAATTGATTTTAATAAAACGACAGTTCAGACTTTGAAGCTAGGTAAAATTATTACGGGAAATGATTTCAGCAAAACCCTTCAGGCTGTTGGAACTGAACCGGAAGAAATGAAAACAAAATATGGATTACATGCCATACGTCGTTCTAATCCGGATGGATACCATTATTTCATCAGCGGTTTACAAAATAACGATGTAGACAGTTGGATAACACTAACCATTCCTGCAAAATCTGCAATGATTTTTGATCCGTTGACCGGTGAAAGTGGTAAAGCTAAATTGCGTGTTGAAAATGGTAAAACACAATTCTATCTTCAATTGAAATCG
>JAQTOL010000526.1 GCA_028748945.1 Paludibacter sp. | reverse complement strand
GGCATATTAATTGCTAAAGGCACGACTTTTGCAGTTGAAGCTCTGAAATACACTGATGTATTAACTTGCACTGTAAGTGATGTCGCAAAAGGCTCAATATCAGTTGGAGATGCCTATGCCAGAATGGGTTCAGTTATCGAAGCAGTTTCAAAATATGGTGCCGATGTGTTGGAGGTGTTTGGCAAGTATGGCTTTGAGATAACAGAAAATATCGCAAAATATGGCGAAACTGCTATCACAGCTATGAAAAGTGGCATAGAACCGAGCCTTATCACTAAACTTGAAAGCTATGGAATTAAGCCTGTTGACTATATAGATTTGGAGATAGTTAACAAAGAAGTGGCTGATGCAGTGGTTCAAGCTGAAGCTGAAGCCGCAGCAAATTTAACTGATTATTTAGTACGATTAGAGACAAAACCGCAGGTAGTAATAAATAACGAAGTTGGGACAGCGTTTGAATACTTTGTAGAAGGAACTAAGTTGGCACATGTAGATTATGATATTCAAGAATTATATGGTATAATAGACCCGAATACAGGTAATCTTGTTCAAGTACGACCTGATTTTACAATAAAGAGCTTAACAACAGGAGATAAAGTTGCTTTTGCAGATGCAAAGACTGCATTATCCGGCAGGATTCCAAATGATGATCAATTTAAGCGTCTTGTATGGTTAACTGCGCAGGAGACAACTACTGGTACGTTAATTTATTATATACCTTCTGCAGGTAATTATATATCGAAAATTATGATTGATTTTGCGGAATTATATGGTGTTAAAATATTACAGGTGGTGGCAGAATGATTGAAATAACAGAAATAGTAGGAATAAGCTTAAGTAGCGCAAAAGACTTCCAAGATAAAAAAGTTGTTTCAAGTATACTGGGTTTAATAAACAATAGTCCTTTTATTCCGGAGTTTTATGGTTTATGTGAACCTTTAAAATTCAAATATAAAATTAACGATACATCCGGACCAATTAGCGTGTGGATGCATGAAGAGGTGAATAAAAAGCTCTCAAGATACGATCAAGCTTTTGGCAGTTTGATGATGATGGCAAAAAAAGAAGAAAAAGGATTTTATAATTTTGTATGGCAAAAATTAAAGGTTAATCCTAAGTTTAATTATGCACACTTTTCTGTTGGAATAGATTATTTGAATCGAAATAATTACTACGATGAGTTTATCGATCTTTGAAAAAGTATAGTTAAAATAGTAGAGCCTGTTCATGGCAGTATTAAAAATTTTACTTTGCCTAATTGGGGTGCTCCGCTTGATTTGAGGATAAGATTACCAGAAATCAGATGGATGAACTTCTATGGTAAACCTTATGTAGAAATGTTTGGGAAAGAGAAATTATTAAGTACCCCATGCTATAAGTTAGAAGAAATTACCGAAAATATAATTGCCATTCAAGCGACGGAAGATTTGTTTAAAGATATCCCTGAAGAGGTGAAAGCAAATATTAAAATGCATTTAGGAGAAGATGCTTTTGTTTGGGGGACAAAGCCAATAAGAGCGTATAAGGATGGAAAAGTTCCTGATTTTGATTTTTCAGGTGTCTTATATAACAATTAAGTTTAAAATCGCCTTGTTTTATATTAATAACTTTGGGTAAAAATACTGGTTATTTAATGCAAGGGCATCATAAATGTTAACGGTTCATTAATGCAAAACTATGGCTCAATGAACCTACAGAACATTTCTCTGTCGGTCGGCGGCTCGTACACTCTAAATTATGCCAATTTATATCTCTCAGGCAAAAACTTTTCGATAGGCGGTAATTTTGCTGTAAACGGTGGGTCACTGGTATTGGGTGGTGCAAACCTGACTATAGGCGGAGACTACACCGTCAACACCAATTTCGATTTAGGCGGTAGCACTCTCACCATAAAACACAATCTATATCAAACAAACGGAACAGTGAATATCAACCATGGTACGCTTCATGTTGATGGTAACTATACGCTTGAAGCGCCATATACCGGCTACTATACTTACAGGAATATAGTATTGCAGATGACGAATCAAAATGACTATGTTTTTGTGGGAGGCAACTTTACTTACCAAACTGATGTTGAATCAGATTACAACCTAACAGCAGGAACCCTTGAAATACAGGGCAACTTTACACAATATTGCGGAAGGACATGGAAGTATGACCCACGTTATGGGGATGACGGTACATATTATAGCGGTTATTATTTATCTACATTCGATACCTTCAGACCGAACGGAACACATAGGGTAGTTTTAAGCGGAAGTGGCACACAAAATATCAATTTATGCTCATATGATGGTTCATCTTATTTCAATATTCTTGAAATAAGAAATAATAGTGGTATTATTAGTAGTGGAAATCTTTCATTCAATTCACTTGAGGGAGATGCGTCAAAGCTATATGCATACTCATTATTGTTTAAAAAACCACTTTCAAGTGATATACATATAAGCGGTGATTGTAATTTACATTATGGTACGTTAGACTTAAACGGTCACACGTTGACAGTCGGAGGAAATCTACAACAGAACCACGGCTCCGTCAGAATAAACGGCGGTAAGCTAATCGTATTCGGCAATTACTCCATCATCTCATACGGACAATCAAGGTA
>JAQTOL010000525.1 GCA_028748945.1 Paludibacter sp. | reverse complement strand
CCGCCGGCTTCCTTCAGATTCCACCTCGCGATGGACACCCTTGCCTTGAGCTAATGGTTGGCAACTGATAGCCCCCATAACGGACTTGAACCGTCAAATATACTCGCCATGCTCGGCGCACAAAAAGTGGGAGCACGACTTTATGTCCTGCCCCCACTCTGTTCGGTGTGATCTCCCGGCCTTAGCTGTCAAGCTAAAAACAAGGCTTTGCTTTGTAAGTATTTATTCCTATAAATTCAGCTGGCCGGAGCTTTCCTTTTGACTTCGACTCAATGTGTTCCGGCGTTTAGGCCGAACCGGAGGAGTCCCGCAAAATCTTCTCCATCTTTCGGCCCTTGGCCAATTCATCCACCAGCTTATCCAAATATCGAACCTGTTGCGTCAGGGGATTCCCGATTTCCTCCACACGATATCCACAGATTACTCCGGTAATGAGGTACGCATTAGGATTTAATGAAGCTTGTTGGAAGAAGGTTTCAAAACTTACATTTTCTTTTATTAGTTCCTGCAGTTTCATGTTATTGAAACCGGTTAACCACTCAATGACCTGATGTAATTCTTCTTTTGTTCTGCCTTTCTTCTCCACTTTCGTGAGATACAAAGGATAGACAGCGCTAAAGGTCATTTTTGCCATACGCTCATTGTGAGCATTTAAGTCTTTCATATCAAAACTTATCATTTTTGAATCGTATTTGCATTATTCTGAAACTTCAGTTGGAAATTTTGAAATGTCCATATAAAAAACCTCCCAGGTGTGTCCATCAAAATCTTCTATGGTTCGTTGTTGCATAAAACCATAATCTTTCATTTCGGTTGGTTCAATCCCACCTGCTTCAATCCCCTTATTGACAATTGTGTTCACTTCTTCAATGCTGTCCACCGACAATGAAAACAGTCCGGCTAAATTTGTTTTTGTGTCTGCAATTGGTTTGGTTGCAAAAGTTGCAAATTTTTCGTGCGTTAGTATCATCACAAAAATATTCTCACACCATACCATACATTTTCCGTTGTCGTCAGAAAATTGTGGATTGTTTGTAAATCCCAATGCAGTATAAAAATCCATAGATTTTTGCAGATCTTTTACTGCTAAATTGATAAATATTTGTTTTGCCATATTAGTTTGTGTTTTGATTTCTCAATGTTCATACGTTGTTATCAGCTTAAACTTTCCCGTTATATTTCGGGTCAAAATCCACGATCCATTCGATACCGTATTTGTCTCTAAACATCCCAAAATAGGAACCCCAGGGACTATCGGCAATAGGCATTTCAATACTTCCCCCTGCTGAAAGTCCGTTAAATAACTTATCGGCTTCTTCGCGACTTTGTGCGCTAACAGATATTTTAGATCTGTTTTCATTTTCATTTACCTTGCCCATACTTTCCGGAACGTCATTGGCCATTAAAACATTTTGGCCGATAGGCAAAGCAATGTGCATTATTTTATTTGCCTCATTATCTGCTACCGTAAATTCGGGGCCTGACATATCTTTGAAACGTATAATCAATGCAAACTCTCCACCAAATACTGATTTGTAAAAATTAAAAGCTTCTTCGGCATTGCCATTGAAGTTAATGTAAGGATTGATAAGTGCCATATTTGTAATTTTTTAATGAATTAAATTTTATTTGCGTTTAATTTATGATAGTATATATACGAAACAGCTAAAATCCCAAATACTAGCAATGGAAAAAATGTTTGACCATTGATACCGTCAACAGCTCCGTGACTGATGGCTGCAAAAATAAAGTCAAAGGCAAAACCCGCATACGCCCATTCTTTTATACGCCTGGGTATTTGGGGAATGACTAATGCTAAAACGCCTAAAACTTTAAAAACGACTAATGCATTTCCAAAATATTCGGGATATCCTAAATGACGAATACCTTCTTTTGCCAATTCTGTTTGTGAAGTAAGTGCAGGCATTACACCTTCAAATAATCCGATCAGGATTGTTGCTGTCCAAAATATAATTTTATCTCTTTTCATTTTAATGAAGTATAATGTGATGAATTATTTTTATCAAAATTTAAAATCCAGTTATTTCCAAACTTGTCTGTAAGGTCACCGAATATGGCTCCCCAAAATGTAATTTCAAGCGGATGTAAAACAATTCCGCCAAAAGATAGTTTATCAAAATACATTCTAATATCGGCTTCACTACGGCAATTGAGCATTAAAGAAACTGAATTTCCTTTTTTAAGCCCCGTTTCAGGTGTCATATCCGAGCCCATTAATACAAAACCCGCGGTAATAAGTGTCGAATGTAAAACACATTCTTTCATTTCTTTGGGTATTCGATCGGCTATTGGTGAATCGCCAAGGATTTGCAATTCAAGTTCACCACCTAAACATTTTTTATAAAAGTTCATGGCTTCCAGGCAATTACCACCAAATGTAAGATATGAGTTCAGCTGAGTCATTCAATTAAGCATTTTGAAGTGTAGCAATATCAAACTTTTTCATTTGCATAAATGCTTTTACCACCCTATCCCCTTTCTCCGGGTCTGCCATTAGTTTGCCTAATATTCCTGGTATAATCTGCCATGAACCTCCAAACTTATCATCAAGCCAACCGCATTGATTATAGAGTCCATCTTCGCCCAATTTGTT
>JAQTOL010000524.1 GCA_028748945.1 Paludibacter sp. | reverse complement strand
TTGTCTGTGCGAATAACGAGAAAGTTGTCCCAATTAGAAAAAGTAAAAATAATCTCTTCATTCTGTTGATACTCGTTTTATAATATTTTTGTTTTAAATGTTGTTTTTCTTGCTATAATCCTTACAAGTTCTACAGTCGTTTTTCTTTTTTACCATAACCGCTAACAATTTATATCGTCACTGAATGCCCATTTTTAAACTTTAGTTTTCTGATTTTGGACTATTATATCTGTATTAATTAGTTTATTATAAATTTTTATTTATTAAAGTCCCAAAGATAGAAACTATTCTTCACATGAACGATACATTTTTTAATTAATTTCTGATTTTTCTAACAGACTCTTTATTTAATCAAAGCAATTGATAGTGATAGCTGTATCCGTATAGATTTAAGGGGACTGTCTTTACATGTGAAGAATAAGGGAATCGAAGAGCAGCGGGGCTAATAAAATGCATTAAAAACTTATTTTTGTTGCAATTTCTTCTCCCAACTCCGGTTAATATTAAATTTCCATTAAAATAATAGATAACAATGCTAACTAAAAATATTATGCATAACTTTGCCATCTGATTAAACCTTTTGATAAAAAAACCATCTTACTAGCTTATGATAGAACCAATAGGACGTAAAACGGACAAGATAGGCCGGTTGTTTCAGGCCAGACTTCATGATAATCTGGGACATCTGGATATTGAACGTTCGTTTTATCCCTTAATCCTGATTGAAGCAGGAAATGGAATAACACAGCAGGAACTTGCCGGAAAACTGCTTTGTGATAAAGTTCAGGTGGTTCGTATTATCGATTATCTGTCAGAAAATGGTTATGTGACGCGTGTACAAAGCGCCCATGATAAACGAAAATATGAATTGGCAATTACTGAAAAAGCAAAACTTTATTTACCGGATATTAAAAAAGCTATGAACGATGCAACTTCGGTCGCTTTAAATCGTTTATCCGAAAATCAAATAGACGAACTGTATAATATGCTTTCAACTGTTGAGATGAACCTGTTGAAAGACAGGGAAAAAAATAAGTAAAACGGGATTGTTTTGAGTCATGAATAAATAAAACAGCTAATTAAACTCCATACATTAACAGATGAAAAAAAAATCAACCCTCTGGATTGCCCTGGTTATGATATTACTGGTCGCATTCTTTTTAAGAATGGGCTTCACTAAATCGGCAACAAATTCGAAGGATAAAAATGCAAAAAACAAGACGCAGCGAAAGGTCGATGTTTTTGTAGTTAAACCCTCCTTGCTTATCAATGAAATATCGGTTTCGGGATCCTTACTGGCATTCGAAGCGGTGGATTTAAAAAACGAGGTGGCCGGACGCGTGGTGATGATTAATTTACCCGAAGGAAAATTTGTCCGGAAAGGCACTTTGTTAGTCAAACTTTTCGACGATGATCTTCAGGCTACTCTCAAAAAACTTCAATCGCAGCTTGCCATTCAGCAACAAATATACGACAGGCAATCGGAATTGCTCAAAGTGAATGGAATTACCCAAAACGATTATTTACAGACAGGTTTACAACTCAATTCGTTGAAAGCCGATATTGAAGTGGAAAAAACCATGATTCGTAAAACCGAAGTAAAAGCACCATTCGACGGAGTTATCGGACTCCGAAGCATCAGTGTGGGGGCCATTATTACGCCATCCACTTTGCTGGCAACCCTGCGTACCGAAAATAAAATAAAACTCGATTTCAGTGTTCCTGAAAAATACAGCTACGAAATAAAAGCGGGAATGAAAGTGAAATTCACCATGAATGATGAGTCCAGACAATTTACTGCAACGGTTATCGCCACAGAAGAAGGTATCGATGCTTCGACCCGGAATCTGAAAGTAAGAGCCCTTGTAAACGGAGATTCAAAGGAACTGATTCCGGGAGCATTTGCCAATGTATTACTGCATTTGAGCGAAAACAACAAGGCTTTATTAATACCGACACAGGCCATTATACCTCGGGAAGAAGATAAATCGGTGATTGTAGCCCGACAAGGGAAAGCTCATTTTGTAAGCATTAAAACCGGTACCCGTCAGGCCTCTAAAATTGAAGTAACCGAAGGTTTGCAGGCGGGCGATACCATTGTTACTTCCGGTATTCTTTTCCTGAAAGAAGGTTCAACGTTGTTGTATTCAACAGTAACTAAATAATTATGACATTATCTGATCTTGCTTTAAAACGACCGATTGGTTCCATAGTATTGAGCCTTGTTATCATTCTGATGGGCGTTGTCGGGTTTAATTTCCTGGGTGTACGGCTCTATCCGGCCATCGATCCACCCGTTATTACTGTTCAAACAAGTTACACCGGTGCCAACGATGAAATTATTGAATCGCAGATTACCGAACCGCTCGAAAAGAATATTAATGGTATTGAAGGTGTAAAATCCATTTCGTCGCAATCGTCCACCGGACAAAGTTCCATAACCGTAGAGTTTAACCTGGGTGCCGATCTGGAAAAAGCAGCCAATGATGTCCGGGATAAGGTTTCACAGACTATCCGGAATTTACCGCAGGATTTAGATGCACCCCCTACAGTTACCAAGGCCGATGCCAACAGCGATCCGATTATATTTTTGACGGCTCAAAGCAGTTTGATGAATAACATTGAGCT
>JAQTOL010000523.1 GCA_028748945.1 Paludibacter sp. | reverse complement strand
TTTTTCCTGAATGGGAAAAATGTAAAAATTTTGGGGACCAATGATCATCAGGATCATGCAGGAGTAGGAACTGCCATTCCGGATGCTTTGCAGGAATTCCGGGTAAAAAAGCTGAAAGAAATGGGAAGTAATGCCATCCGAACTTCACACAATCCACCTACTCCCGAATTATTGGATGCCTGCGACAAATTAGGAATGCTGGTTTTGGACGAAAACAGGCTGATGGGAATTAATCAGGAACACTTTGATTTGCTTGAACTATTCATGGTTCGCGACCGGAATCATCCCTCAGTGATATTATGGTCGTTAGGCAATGAAGAATGGGCCATTGAAAGCAACGAAAAAGGAGCACGCATTACCAAAACCATGCAGGAATTTGCTCAGAAAACAGATTCTTCCCGGGCATTTACAGTTGCCATTTCGGGCGGTTGGGACAATGGAAGTGGAAAAACGGCCCGGGTTATGGGTTACAACTATATCGTTCAGGGAAATATTGATGAACATCACACTAAATTTCCATGGCAAAGCGGCATAGGAACCGAAGAAAGCAACACCATTGGCACACGTGGAGTGTATGTGGATGACAAAGCAAACGGTCATATGGCTGCCAGCAACCGAATGCCCGAAAACGTTGGAACAGAATCGGGTTGGAAGTTTTATGCTGCACGTCCTTTCTTGTCCGGCTTATTTTTCTGGACCGGTTTCGATTATCGTGGTGAAGCTAATCCACTTTCGTGGCCGGCTGTTAACTCGCAATTTGGAATCATTGACCTGTGTGGTTTTCCCAAAGATATTTTCTATTACCTGAAATCGTGGTGGGGAAAAGAGCCGGTGATGCACATCATGCCGCATTGGAACTGGAAAGACCACGAAGGCAAAAATATCAAGATGACCATTTACAGCAATGCAGAAGAAGTGGAATTGACATTGAATAATAAATCGTTGGGTAAAAAGCGAATGGAAAAAAACGGGCATTTGGAATGGGAAGTTATTTATAAATCCGGAACATTAGTTGCCAAAGGATTTACAAATGGAAAATTAATAATTTCCGAACGTATGGAAACTACCGATGAACCATCCAAAGTCGGACTTTCTTCCGACCGTATAAAATTGAATGCCGATGATGAAGATGTGGCTGTAGTTACCGTTCAGATTAACGATAAGAAAAATCGTTTGGTACCAACGGCTAGTGATGAAGTTACATTTACTTTGAATGGGCCGGGCAAAATAATCGGCGTTGGAAATGGCGATCCGGCTTCGCACGAAGCAGAACAATTTTCAGACACAGTTCAATGGAAACGTAAAACGTTCAACGGATTGGCGCAAATTATGATAAAAACAACAAAACAAGCAGGCGAAATAAGCCTGACAGCAAGTTCGGATGGAAAGATTCCGGCAACTTTAAAGATTATATCTAAAACTTCCATTTCAAGACCAACAACTGAGGATATTAAGAAATAATATATATGAATATGATTGAATTTAATAAGTCTTTGAGCAATCTCAAAGCAAAACATGACGAATTATTGACTAAGAAAAATGAAAAAGCCGACAACGGTAATGGTGTTTACGACCGGTATCTGAATCCTGTTGTAACAGCTGCACATGCGCCTTTGCAATGGCGTTACGATTTTAATCCGGCTACCAATCCATATTTGTTGGAACGTATTGGTGTAAATGCAACGCTTAACTCGGGAGCCATAAAATGGGACGGAAGATATATTCTGGTAGTTCGTGTGGAAGGTAACGACCGTAAATCATTTTTTGCCATTGCCGAAAGCCCAAATGGAATTGACAATTTTCATTTCTGGGATGAACCACTAACCTTACCCGAAACGGAAGATCCGGATACCAATGTTTATGATATGCGTCTTACGGCTCATGAAGATGGTTGGATCTACGGAATTTTCTGTAGCGAACGTAAAGATCCTGCTGCACCTGTTGGTGACTTGTCAGCAGCTATCGCAACTGCCGGAATTGCACGTACGAAAGATTTATTGACCTGGGAACGGTTGCCGGATTTGAAAACAAAAAGCCAACAGCGAAACGTGGTGCTTCATCCTGAATTTGTAAACGGTAAATATGCCCTTTATACCCGTCCTCAGGATGGATTTATCGATACCGGTAGTGGTGGCGGTATCGGTTGGGCATTGGTTGATGACATTACAAATGCAGAAGTGAAAGAAGAGAAAATCATCAATCATCGTCATTATCATACCATCAAGGAGTTGAAGAATGGTGAAGGTCCTCAACCATTAAAAACTAAAAAAGGCTGGTTGCATTTGGCTCATGGTGTTCGTAATTGTGCTGCCGGTTTACGATATGTTTTGTATCTTTACCTGACGGATACGGAAGATCCTTCCCGATTGATTGCCGAACCTGCCGGATATTTTATGGCTCCTGAAGGCGAAGAACGTGTTGGTGATGTATCAAATGTATTGTTCAGTAATGGTTGGATTGCAGATGAAGATGAAACGGTATTTATTTATTATGCTTCTTCCGACACACGTATACATGTGGCAACTTCAACCATTGATAAATTACTGGATTATTGCCTGAATTCCCCGGCCGATGGTTACCGTTCGGCTACTTCTGTGGAAACAATCAAACAAATGGCTGCTAAAAACAAAGAATTGTAG
>JAQTOL010000522.1 GCA_028748945.1 Paludibacter sp. | reverse complement strand
GAAGCATCGAGGGGTTGTATGTCGGAATTTGTTGTCAAAATTGATTTTTTTAGAACTTGCAAAGATACGAAAATCTAAACGAGCAGGCAAAGGAAATGGTTCGGATAAAAACATAAAAAACCGGAAAGTCTCCACAGTTTTTTGGATAGACCCTCTAAAACATTATTTCAGTATCGTCCCAGATCGTTGCAGCATCGTCCGAAATCATTGCAGCATCCTTAGAAATTGGACACTACCTGAGCAACCGATTTATTTGAGTCAATAAACTCCGGAAATCAGTTGCATTTGTTTGATTATTGTTTATCTTTGCATAAACGAAAAAATGAATAATCATTAAATAATTATACCAATGGAACAAATAATCAAACGCATTTCGTTATTGCGCGAAGCGATGAAAAAGGCAGGCATATCGGCTTGCATTATTCCCGGAACCGATCCTCATGCAGGCGAATATATAGCAGAATACTGGAAAGAACGTGAGTGGATTTCGGGCTTTGATGGTTCGGCGGGAACAGCAGTCGTTACCTTGGATAAGGCGGGTCTCTGGACGGATTCGCGGTATTTTTTGCATGCAGCGGATCAACTGGAAGGAACAGGCATTGAATTGATGAAACAAGGACTACCCGATACATTGGAGATTTTACCCTGGTTAGCCACTCAATTGAAACCCGGAGAAAACGTGGGTGTTAACGCGCAAATGTTTTCATTAAACGCTTATGCTTCGATGAAAACCGAATTGAAAATGAGCGATCTTGAACTTGTTTCCATCGACCTGTTGGCTGCGGTTTGGACCGATCGTCCGGCTTTACCATTGAAGCCGTTATTTGTTTTCGATACCAAATTTGCCGGAAGATCGACCCTCGAAAAATTGACGGACGTTCGCGCCGAAATGAAAAAAGCACATGCCGATGTATTTGTTATTTCCGCTTTGGACGATATTGCCTGGCTGTTTAATATCCGTGGCAACGATGTGGATTACAATCCGGTGGTGATTGCTTATGCATTGATTGAAAAAGAAAAAGCAACTTTGTGCGTCGCCAAAGAAAAACTGACTCCGGAAACAACCGGCTATCTTCACAGCCAGGGTGTGACCGTTGAGCCTTATCTGGCTATTTATAATAACCTGAAAAGCATTTCGACGTCGGAAGCCGTTTTGGTGGATGGTGGAAAGTTAAATCAATCCTTGTTCGAGGCCATTCCGGACGGCTGTGCCATTCGAAATAGCATGTCTCCTGTTTTTAAACTGAAAAGCATTAAGAATGAAGTGGAAATGAATGGTGTAAGGCTCGCCATGGTGAAAGATGGTGTGGCATTAACCCGCTTTTTTATTTGGTTGGAGAATAACCTGGCAACCGGAGATCTTACCGAACTTTCGATTGATAAAAAATTATATGAATTCCGAAGTGAGCAGGAAAATTTCATGGGCGAAAGTTTTGGAACCATTGCCGGATATGCCGCGCATGGAGCCATCGTGCATTACAGCGCCACCGAAGAAAGTGCTTCGACCCTGAAACCGGATAATATCTTTTTACTCGATTCGGGTGGGCAATATTTAAACGGAACCACCGATATTACACGTACTGTAGCCCTTGGATCGCCAACAGCGCAACAGAAAACCGACAATACACTGGTATTGAAAGGCCATATTGCGTTAGCCATGGCTCAGTTTCCTGCAGGAACGCGAGGGACTCAACTTGATATTCTGGCCCGCAAAGCACTCTGGGATCTGGGAATGAATTACGGGCATGGAACGGGTCACGGCATCGGTCATTTTCTGAATGTACACGAAGGTCCGCAAAGCATACGGATGGATGAAAACCCGACAGTATTGCAACCGGGCATGATGATTTCCAACGAACCGGGCATGTATCGTGCCAATGAATACGGTATCCGCATCGAGAACCTGGTGCATGTTATTCCGGCTCAAAAAACCGAATTCGGTCAATTTCTTCAGTTTGAGACACTGACTTTGTTCCCGATTGACCAGCATTTGATTAACTTTGATTTGTTGGGTGCGGCTGAAATTGATTGGCTAAATAATTATCACAATAAAGTTTATAATCTTATTTCTCCATTATTAAACGCAGATGAACGGGATTGGTTAAGTAAAAAATGCAGTCCGTATATTCCACTTCCTGTTTAATAATTTTGAAGAAATTTCAATAGATCATGTCTGATTTTAATTTGAAGGATTCCATACTTGGTAGAGAAGCATCTACGCCCGAAAGCTACGATGCTTCCTTACTTTTTCGCATACCACGTGCCGAAAACAGGGTTCATTACGAAATTGATGATGCCAACCTGCCATTTGTCGGTTATGATGTGTGGAATTGCTACGAAGTTTCGTTCCTTACCAACCATGGTTTGCCGGTTTCGCGGGTTTTGAAATTGATTTATCCGGCTCAAAGTAACTATCTTGTTGAATCAAAATCCCTGAAATTGTATCTGAATTCGTTTAATATGGACCGGTTTGGGAATACTGTGGCAGATGCCGAAAAGCGGGTTGCTGAAATGATACGGAACGATCTGAATCGTTTGCTCGAAACCGAAGTTACGGTTGTTTTATTTAATGATGAAAGTGAAGCGAAACAACCTTTTCCGGCTTTTTATTCTGTTTCATTGACTGACTTAATTCCAAAGGAAATACAG
>JAQTOL010000521.1 GCA_028748945.1 Paludibacter sp. | reverse complement strand
TAAAAAATAATCCGGTTGAATATGCTTATCCATTATCCGAAGTCCCTATAGTCGTTAACAAAATGAAAAAGGCATTTATCCAGAAAACATTTAACAAAGATGGTAAAGCAATAAAGGCCACTTGTAAAGCCTTAAAAATAGGCTACACATATAGAGACATTGAAACATATTTAGGATACAACGAAATATAGGAGTAGATAACCATGACCAGCTATAGCGAACACAAAGAGATTCAAAAATTCAACTTTCAAAACAGGGATAAGTCTAAAATCTGTCCTGATTGTAGTGGACAACTTCAACCTCAATACTACGGATACTCATGTATTGATTGTGGAAAACTTTTAACTTCCGATTTAAAACCGGCTAAATGTGAAGATTTATTTTAATAGGAGTGTGAAAAATGGGCGAAATAATAACTATTCATTGGGAAAGACAAAAATCAAAACATCAAGTAGAAATCAGTGATGATTATTATTCTGGTTATTGTATAACACATGAGGAATTTGTTACTCGCAATTCTCGATGCTCACATTTTCCTTGTCAAACTGCTATGTGGTCTGATTTATGGGATATGGGACTTAAAAATTTAGATGTACCAATAATACAAAGTAGTCCAATACCTAAAAATAAGTAGGAGTGTGCTTCAATGGAAAATACTGGACAATTAGGGATAGGCTTAACTTATTTCCAAGAATGTCAATGGATAGACCATATCCGCCAATACGGAATATCTATACTTAATAAATCCTTATTAACCAAAGATCAAAAAGACGCATTAATAAGTGCGTCAAAATTAGAATGTGTAAAATAAAAATAGGATGGTGCAATTATGATATTTGATGAAGCAACTACAAAAAAGGCAAAGGAACTTTATATGTTTATTCATTATTACACAAAAGAATCAGCCTCAAAATTTGAGGCACTCTTCCCTGAGTATGAAACATGGTATGAAACTCAAATAAATAATCACAATCCAAAGCCTGATGTTTTCGATTATATAACAGATAAATATTTTTAATAGGATGGTGAATCAAAGATGATATGTCCTGAATGTGGCAAAAGACACGGTACAGTTACACATCCACAATATATGAAAGATATTTACCAATACGAAAATGACAAACGCCAACAATGCTTTAACTGCTGGAATAATAGATACGTATTTTTAACCGGATGCGGAATAACCGATAGAGAAACAGGCCAAAATATTACATATTAATAGGAGTATAAAATGCCCAATCCTACAATAAACATAAGGATAGAAAACCGTCAAACACCTTGTGACTGTGGTAGTCCATTTATGGAATATAGATGTTACAACCACTTACTAACCTTATCACGTTATAACTATCACACACGTTGCCCAAAATGCGGTAAAATTACATTTGATACTGAAAGCAATACTAAATAGGAGGCTTAACATTATGACCTATCACGACTTTAAAATCTACATGAAAAACCGACAACGAGCAATCGAGTTAAAAGAAAAAGGAAAGTCCGTTGAAATTCCAGCTAAGATTAAGCCTGTAAAATACTCTAACAAAATAGGTTATCTGGATATATTGACAATTAATCCATAATGCACTATAATGAACACTAAGAGTATTAAAATAAAAAGCCTCTGCTCGGCCTCTGGTTAAGACCGGCCTCCTTCCCCATTTTATGGGGGTGAATAAAAAATAAGGGAGGATTGAAATGGAAAAGTATATTAAATACAACATAACTAAATCAGACGATCTTGGAGAGGGAACTACAGACGAACTGGTGTCAGCTTATGCGGATTATGAGATTGACCAGGTTGCCAATTACCTTAAAGGTGAATACCCAGGATTCGAGATTGAGGTAGGGCATAATACAAACGGTCTTAATCCGAATTGCACCTGCTCAGATCACGACTTGCAAAATGAGATTATCGATACCGTTTCTCAGTACATCGAGGATAATTTTCAAGACTGGTTAGAGACAGCCGCCAACTCATTGATAAAATAACCCTCAGCCCTCTCCCGGCCTCTGGTTAAGACCGGGAATAAAGATAGGAGATAGAAAGATGAAAAAGGTTTGGTTAAAAGCCACCTGCCCAATATGCGGCAAAGTATACGAATATTTGTCAGATTACAAACCCGCAACTTGCAGTAAGTTCACCTGTTTACAAGCCTATAATACTAAAAATGGCGGGAAATAATCCCCTGTCCTTCTGGCCGGACTGTAGACCAGAGGGAGAAATAAAATGACCAAAGATGAACTAATCGAATGGTTAAAGGGAAAAGGTTACACAAGAGATACTTACGGGCATTACCAGAAAAATGATGGGAAAGGAAACGTACATCGCTATAAAATACAAGACATATCAGTAAGATATGAAACACAGATAAATATATCAGACCCGTATTCAAATAGACCTAAACATGAGTGGGTAAGAATATTATCTGGATACTACAAAAACTTATCCCTTAATGAAAAGAATCAACTTGTCGGGATGAAAAGATAAAGAATAGGAGAGGGTATTTAATCCTCTCTTAGTTGGGTATCAGGCTGGATGATCGCCCTCAAAAGCGGTCAGGCTTTTATTGGTAGAGCAGTTTTGTTATAACTTAACCGAATTAAGCGTAATAAAAGGTAAAGTCTGGTACTCAACTAAAAGGGGATTAATA
>JAQTOL010000520.1 GCA_028748945.1 Paludibacter sp. | reverse complement strand
CTGCCATCCAAAAAGTGGTATAAGCGCCATACAAAATACGATGGAGAAAACAACGACTGAAAAGGGTAGGAGCACTGAACTTAATTCCCGAAACGAAACCCAAAGAAAAATAAACATCAATATCAAACCGATTGGCAACAAAAGCATTAAATCGCGACTGATTTTTTTATTGGCTTCATCCCGCAGGTAAGGTTGTCCGGTCATGTATACTTTTTCCGGACCGGAGAATTTTTTCAGGGTTTGATGAATGTCCTTCATCAGTGCCACATCAGTCTTACTCTTATTGGAACTGAGCATGATAAGGGCATAGTGAAAATCGTCGGAAACCACCAGCTTGTATGCCAAATCGTTTGTCTTGATAGCTGAACGCAATTTTTCTCGCTCGGTAATCGTCACAGGTATACTTTTTATCACAGGATCAACAACCATATTTCCTTCTTCGGAGCGAATATTCTTTGTCTGAAATAATGAAAAAACCCGGCTAAATTCAGATATGCGTGAAAATTCCTGACTGATATTTTCGATTCGTGTTAATGTGCCTGGATTCAACACATCCTTACTTTCCAGTAAAATTAAAATCGGCTCTTCTTTTCCAAAAACATCGCTGATGAGCTTGTTATTTTGCTTGGAGGGCATCGAATCGGGCATATAGGTTTCCAGATCGGGATTGATACGGATTTGTGTCAACGGGATAATGCAAACGAGCACAGATAATACCGTTGCAATAATAATCCACCAACGGTACCGGATAATAAACAATGACTTTTTCATACCTCAACGTTTTAAATTATGCATTTACCGGATAATCTTTTTTCAGGAAAAAATGATTCAGCATTTGTTTGTCCTGAGTTTTAAATGCCTGCAGAGGTTCGGATTGACTTTGTAGACCTTTCTTGATAAAAACACGAAACAATGTGCAACTCATTTTTGTAAAGAAGGAAATGGATTGTTTTGTATCTGAAAAATAAGTCTCCAGCGTTTCATTTCTAAAATGAAGTATGTTTTCGAGTAAATCACCATCCAAATAAATACCACAATGAAAATTTCTTAATGCAAAAGTATTTGGAGGAAAATTCAAGGCTCCCAACCCAAAAAGGTTGAATGATTTTTCTAAAAACTTTTCGTAAGTAATGCGGCATTTATCTCCACCTCCCAGATTGAATACTCTTTTTGATAAAACATCCCTTTTTGTTATTGCTGACACAAAGGCTTTGGCTGCATCCTGAGCTGTACAAATCTCAAGATTTGTAGATAAAGGCATGTGAAACATCAATTTTGAAATTTTATGGTTCTTCATAATGGCTGTCAACCGGAATATTGACCAATTGAGTTTGCTGGTTCGAATTAATTCTTCCGCCTCAATTTTTGTGCGGGCATAGATATCTCCATCGCTTGGTTGTAAAGCATCATTTGTCGTAATGTGAGGACTTGTTATACGATCACCATAAACTGAAATAGACGAACTGTAAAGCAGGAAGGCATTGGGCGAGTTCTCTTCTAAAATACGGATAATTCCTTTTGTTCCGGCAACATTCACCCGATAAGCCAGCTCCGGTTTTTCATCTGCTAAAGGTGGAATGACAGCTGCTAAATGAATTGCAACATCTATATTACCGGGTATTTGCTTTAAATCCTCATCGTTGCATAAATCGCCGTAAATGATCTGAATGTGATTTTTATAGGTAGCAAATAGTTTGGATGAGCATGCATTTTTTTTATCAAACACAATCAGTTTAACGGTATTCAATGCCGCAAGTTGGCGAAGCACTTCGCTGCCTACCGTTCCGGATGCACCGGTCAACAACACATTCATAGCAGGTTTCATATTCATATAATTTTCATTTGAATAATTTTTAATTTTAAAAGCTGGCTTTCAGTTCCATAAATCCGCCATTCATGATCGGGGCGGAATAATCAAATAGGGAAGATACCGGACCGGTCATATACGAACCACCCAGTGAAGCAGTCAATGAATCGTTTATCTTCCAACTTATTTTTGGTCGTACCAACCATTCATCGGAAGTGAAATTATGATAGACAGCGAGTTCTGCATTCCAGGCATCGTAGCCGAATGATTTACTGACAGAAAGAACCGCAGCATGATTCATTTTTTCCTGCTGGTAGAAAATACGGCGATTGAAAAGCCTGTTTTCATAATTGATCAGGTCATTTGCATACTGCATTTGAGCCAACGGATTGGTCGGATCGGTAAGGGTTGGTGGAGTCAAAGCAATATAATCGGGACTATATTTCCCTATATATTGACCAATAATAGTAAACCCGTTCCAGTTACTTTCGAGTCCTGCTACATAAGCCAGATCGGTGAGTGGGATATACATTTTATCATCGGGATTTTCAGACCTGTTGTACGCCAGTTCGGCACGAATTATCCAATTCCGGATTGGAATTGCCAGATCGGCCCCAACGGTGTTTTTCATATAGGGTGTTGCTCTGTTGGTGATGTACGGAGTTCCTGTTGACCAGTCAATATTTTGAACATCGAACCCGTGGTAAGGATCGTAACCTCTGAAATAAGATACAGAAAAACCGATGGAAGGCAAGTCAAAATTCAGGCGTGCAACAAGACTTCCGTTTTTTAGTTCTCTGGCCGGCAATGCCGTATTGGCCAAACTTACATTTGGACCTAATGGAA
>JAQTOL010000519.1 GCA_028748945.1 Paludibacter sp. | reverse complement strand
GTGCAACCTAATCCGGTTTGTTGCATTATGAATAAAAAAAGAATTATGAAAAACAATTTTGAAAACAAAATGGAGAATCTTTCTACTCCAAATACCGATTTTGTAAAACATCAGGAGGTATTGAAAATAGGTTTATTGAATTCCCGAAAATCATCCAGGATTGGAATTATTTTTATTTTAGTTCCAATAGTTTTGATTGTTACAGTCTATCTGAAAATCAAACTCTTAACCCAATGGGACTTTTTTGTAAATTTTGAAGATTTTGTTTCAAAACAAAATCAAACAGGTTCAGTGAATTGGACACATATATTATTATTCGTGTTTCCTATTTTGGCTGCTATCATAAACCTGCTTGCTATCACTCACTTTTATATTGATAAAAAGTCTAAGGAATTCATTATTACAATAAAGTATCAGTTAAAAAACATTATTGTTCTACTGATTGCTGCTGCTATGATACTGGCGGTTTTTGTGTACGTTTTGCTTTTGAACAAAATATAGAATTAAAAAATTATAGACAAATGAACACTGATAGTATAAGAACAGAAAATATATCAAAACATTACGGTGATGTTCATGCTGTTTCCAAACTATCACTGAACGTAAGAAAAGGAGAAATCTATGGTTTTTTAGGGCTTAACGGAGCAGGAAAAACAACAACCATCCGAATGCTTCTGGGTTTGATACGTCCTACTTCGGGAACAGCATTTATAAAAGGGAAAGAAATTTCTTTTAATAATATCGAATTATGGAAAAGTGTCGGCTCTCTGGTTGAAATTCCCTATTCCTATCCGGAGCTTACAGTTCGTGAGAATCTCGAAATAATTCGCCGGTTGCGTTTTATTACCGATAAAAAAGCAATTGATCGTGTTATTGATAAACTCCGGTTGGGTGCTTATGAAAACAGAAAAGTCAAAAATCTTTCGCTTGGTAATAACCAACGACTGGGTATAGCGAAAGCCTTAATACATAATCCGGAGATATTGCTGTTGGACGAACCTACAAACGGGCTTGACCCGGCAGGTATTTATGAAATCAGGGAACTGTTAAGTGACTTAGCTTTAAATCAGGGAGTAACCATTCTTGTTTCAAGTCATATTCTCGGGGAAGTCTCGCGGTTTGCCTCCCGAATTGGAATTATCCATGAAGGTAAATTGGTGAAAGAAATAGATACAAGTCAGTTGGAAACTCTCTGTTCCAGACGCCTGTTGATCAATGCCAATGATATTGAAATGACACGATCCATTTTGATTCAAAACGGTTATTTGCCTGAGAAAACAAAGGATAATCTGATTGAAATTAAAGATGAGTCAGCGATTTCAAGGCCGGATGTGGTAGCTACAATTATGGTCAATGCAGGCTGTCCACCCACCTTATTAAAAGTAGAAGAGGAGGATTTGGAATCCTATTTTCTAAAAACCATTGGAATGAAAGGAGGTTTTCAATGAAAAGTATAAGTGCAGCTCTGTGGGTTGAAATCCTGAAAACAAGGAAGTCCGGCATGTTTTGGGGGACCATTCTGTTTTTTATGTTCGTATCATCATTAATGGGTTTATTGATGTTTGTTCAACTACATCCGGAAATTTCCGGTAAACTCGGAATGATTGGTGATAAAGCAACCATGTTAAGATTTGGAGAGCCAAACTGGCAAAATTATTTTAAATTACTGATGATGGGTATTTCTTCTGTTGGTCTGATAGGAGTTGGATTTATAGCCAGTTGGGTTTTCGGGCGTGAATTTTCCGAACAAACAGTAAAAGATATGCTCGTATTGCCGATACCCCGCTCCTATATTGTTCTGTCAAAATTTATAGTGGTTATTATCTGGTCGATAATACTTTCATTCATTTATTTTATTTTTGGTTTATTAGTAGGCTTGCTGATTGATATTCCAGTTTGGTCAGGCGAAATGGCTTTGTCTTATACCTGTACATATTCCGTAACTTCATTTCTTATCATCTTACTTAGTACACCGGTAGCGTTATTAGCCAGTTATAGCCGTGGATATCTGCTTCCTGTGGGATTTGTAATTCTTACACTTATAGCAGCTAATTTTACGGGTTTGGTAGGATTAGGTCCTTACTTTCCCTGGGCCATTCCGGGATTGTATGCAGTATCATCGGGGGTTGAAACCATGCAATTGAGTAGTGTTAGTTATATTATTCTTATATCTACCGGTATATTGGGATTATTTGGTACTCTGGCCATTTGGCGTTTTGCCGACCAGAAGTAAGAAGTATCTTGACTTTATCCAATTAGAAAAAACTCAGGGGATAGTTTGAATATATTTTGGTAAACAAAAATAATTTAACTCTAGAATCCCAATAATACAGAACCAGAGCTCACTCCTATTCTTCTTCATAACCGATCTTTCATAATGAGGATCGGTTTTATTATTTGTATTACAGACAATTACCCGGCTTAAAATCACATAAATAAAGGGTTATTAAAGCAGTTTATAAATAATTAGGGAATTTCTTGGTGTTGTTAAAAATAATTTGTATTTTTGAGCTATTAAAAATTACAATTAGTGAAAAATATTTATTTGTATCTCAACTTATGAATATTTTTATCTTCACCCATTATTATCGATGAAAAAGTTTATTATTCTATTTATTTTAATGCTATCGTTAAGCTCTTGTATGGACAATGTCTACCCGCCA
>JAQTOL010000518.1 GCA_028748945.1 Paludibacter sp. | reverse complement strand
GAGAAAGCATTGGCTGAGGATACCCATTTTAATCCGTACGGGGCTTACGAGTTGGCTCGATGTATTGTGACCAGTATTATTCAGAATAATTACGATCTGAAAAGATTCCTGATTGATCCGGTTACCCTTTTTAATCCGGCACAACCGGATGCGCGAGATGATTTTCGTTGGTACGAAAGTCCTTCCGTGAATGTTTTGAAGCCGGATGGGAATTAGAAGGTCAAGCTAAATTAGGACAAGACACATATCAAAAAAAAGGTCTGAGAAAAAAGTAATTAAAAATAAACTTGTAAAGCGAATCAGGAATCTGATTGGAAACTGTATTTGAAAATAGAAATAAGAAAATTGTTGTATGAAAAATCAGGAATGTAATCTAATGTAGAATATGAATCCAGTAATTGAAATCAACTATGTATGCTCAAACAGAAATGATATTTTGTACACAACAGATAAATAGAAATTAATTATAAATCTGTCAAGCTAAATTAGGACAAGACAAATTGATATACTGATATGAGTAATTGATATACTGATATGGGAAATTGATATACTGATATGGGAAATTGATATACTGATATGGGAAATTGATATACTGATATGGGAAATTGATATACTGATATGGGAAATTGATATACTGATATGGGAAATTGATATACTGATACGGGAAATTGATATACTGATATGAGTAATTGATATACTGATATGAGTAATTGCTATACGGACTTGTGAAATTGCTATACTGATTCAAAGATCAAATATAACTGACTATAAATTCATTCACATTCTAACATTTATTAATAATATAAAATGCTTAAAAAAATCACTTTATTCCTTTGCTTGCTTCCTGTTCTTTCAGGTTTTGCAATTCCTAAATTTGATGGGAATCTTCGTCAGACTTATAATTTTAATTTCGACTGGAAACTTCAAATCGGAGATATCTCCAATGCTCAGCAGGTTGATTTTAATGATTCGGGATGGGAAAAAATTACGTTACCCCGTGCATTTAACGAAGATGAAGCGTTTCGTGTTCCAATTGCAGAATTAACCGATACTGTGGTTTGGTATCGCAAACATTTCAAACTTCCGTTGGCTGATAAGGATAAAAAAGTTTTTATCGAATTCGAAGGAGTGCGATACGCCGGCGATGTTTTTGTGAATGGTAAAGAAGTAGGACTTCATGAAAACGGCGTTATGGCTTTTGGTTTTGACATTTCGTCATTCATTAAATTTGGAGAAGAAAATGTGATTGCAGTACGTGTAGATAACGATTGGAACTATCATGAAAAAGCTACTCATAGTACTTTCCAGTGGAACAATAAAAATTTCAATGCCAATTACGGTGGCATTCCTAAAAATGTCATTTTGCATGTTACGGGAAAAGTCTATCAGACCGTACCCTTGTTTTCGATGCTGAAAAAAACCGGTACTTATATCTATGCAACCAATTTCGACATAAAAGGCAGAAAAGCCGTGATTCATGCCGAATCGGAAGTCAGAAATGAAGAGAACGTTTCCAAATCCATAGATTATGAAGTGATTGTTGAAGACATGGATGGGAAAATTATTTCACGCTTTGCCACTGAAAAACAAACGATAGCTCCAAACCAGACCATTCAGGTTTCTGCTTCCGCAAAAGTTTCGGGATTACACTTCTGGAGTTGGGGTTACGGTTATTTATATCATGTTTATACCGTTTTAAAAATAGATGGAAAACCGGTTGATGTAGTGAAAACACGTACAGGATTCAGGAAAACTGAATTCAAAAACGGAATGGTTTATCTGAACGACCGGGTAATTCAAATGAAAGGATATGCACAACGTACCAGCAACGAGTGGCCTGCTGTGGGTATGTCGATTCCTGCCTGGTTGAGCGATTTTAGTAATGGCATGATTGTGAAAGGAAACGGAAATATGATTCGCTGGATGCATGTTACCCCCTGGAAACAGGATGTGGAATCGTGCGACCGGGTCGGATTGATGCAAATGTTTCCGGCAGGTGATGCAGAAGGCGATGTAACAGGCCGTCGGTGGGAACAGCGGAAGGAACTGATGCGCGATGCCATTATTTACAACCGCAACAGCCCGAGTGTTCTTTTATTTGAATGTGGAAATGAGTCGATAAGCGAAGAACATATGGCTGAAATGAAAGCAATTCGTGATCAATATGATCCGAACGGAGGTCGGGCTATCGGAGCCCGCGAAATGCTTGACAGTAAAATAGCCGAATATGGCGGTGAAATGCTTTATATCAACAAAAGTGCAGGCAAACCTATGATTGCCTCCGAATATTGCCGCGATGAAGCCTTGCGTAAATATTGGGACGAATTTACACCGCCTTACCACAAAAACGGAGCCGGACCTTTGTACAGAAATGCCGATGCCAGTGATTATAACCGCAACCAGGATTCGTTTGTCAAAGAAGATGTGATCCGGTGGAACGATTACTTTATTTGTCGTCCCGGAACAGAGAAACGGGTCAGCTCGGGTGGTTTGAATATTGTTTTTACAGATACAAACACGCATTGCCGCGGTGAAGACAATTATCGCCGAAGCGGGGAAGTGGATGCTGAACGGATTCCGAAAGATGCTTACTTCGCTCATCAGGCCATGTGGGACGGTTGGGTTGATGTTGAAAAACCACATACCTACATTATTGGTCATTGG
>JAQTOL010000517.1 GCA_028748945.1 Paludibacter sp. | reverse complement strand
TGATCCTGATATTATAATTTCAAGTATTAAACTGGCTTTGGGTGATTATAGTAAAATCAGGAAAGAAAAAGAAACCGGTCGTTAATATAAATCCATGATTTACAGTTAGGACTCATTCTGAATGATTTTGCAGTAGAAAATATCGATTGGAAAATCGTAATATTTCATCAGCAGCCGTTTGATACATTAAATTAGCTGTTAATACAAATTACTGATTTTACAACTTCACCACTTTATATTTACATTGACCCGATATTTACATTGACCCAATATATTCGCCATGTCCGGCGTAAAAATAAAAAGAGATATAACCGAAGTAATATCTCTTTTTATTTAGAGCGAAAGACGGGACTCAAACCCGCGACCCTCAGCTTGGAAGGCTAATGCTCTATCAACTGAGCTACTTTCGCGAAATAATTTACAATTTAATAATTTACGATTTACAATTGCTTCTTCAAATGTTTTGGCACTGGTTATCTCAATTGTAAATTTTAAAATCAAAAATCGTAAATGTCCGTGGGCAGTGAAGGATTCGAACCTCCGAAGTCGAAAGACAGCTGAGTTACAGTCAGCCCCAGTTGGCCACTTTGGTAACTGCCCGGATCATTTTTAAAGCGCTGCAAAGATAGTTTTATCTTGCCAAACTACCAAACAATATTGGCCATTTTTATTGCTGTAATTGCTGCTTCTACGCCTTTATTTCCATGCTTTCCACCTGCCCGATCCAACGCTTGTTGTAAGGTATTGGTAGTGAGTACGCCAAAAATAACGGGACAACCATCAGTGCGGGTATTGAGTTCGGAGATTCCATAGGTTACACCCTGACAAACGTAATCGAAGTGCGGTGTTTCACCCTGAATAACGCATCCAAGTACAATGACAGCAGCATATTTGTGAATTTTTTTATTCTCAATCATGCAATAATAATCATTAACTAATTGCTTTGCAGCAAAGGTAAGTTCAAATGTTCCCGGTACGTGAACGATTGTTATCAGGGATTGCTTTACTCCATTTTTAATCAAGGTATCAATTGCACCCTGAAGTAATGTATGTGTAATATTTGGATTCCAATCAGCTACAACTACAGCATATTGCTGTTTAAGGACATTTTCCTTTTCAGGCATTTGTTCGGCATTATAATCCGAAAGATTTTGATATTGTGTTGCCATCAATTTATCATTTGTATAGTTAATCAATAAATAAAAATTGTTCTAAAACTTTCACTTTTAGATTTTGGTTAAAAAAAAGCCACTTCTTTCAGGAAGCAGCTTCAATTATTATTAGATGTGAAAAAAAGTTTTACTTTTGAACACGTGCAATATATTTATCTATATCAGCAGCTTCAGCACTTTTAGGATATTTTTCCTTGATTGTTGAATATTCTTTTTCGGCCTTGTCAGGTTGATTCAGTGTTTCATAAGCTAAACCGGCTTTTTTAAGGTATACAGGACTTAAAACTTCATTACCAAAATCAGCAGCTTTCTTAAAATAGCTAATGGCTTTTTCCGTATCTTTCAATTCTACGTAACAATCACCTGTCAAACCAACGACTGATGTCGTGAAATAGGTATCTTTGCCATCATATTGAGTAAGATATTTAATAGCATCATCGTACTGACCTAATTTATAATAACAAATTCCAGCATAAGCTGCCGCCAAATTTCCTGAAGCAGTAAATCCATAGTCTGAAACAATTTCCTTGAAACCAATCGATTCCCGGTCATTACCTTCCAGCGCAACACGGAATGAATCGGTAGCAAAGAATGCCTGTGACTTGTACATTTCATTTTGAGCTGCCACTTCACGGGGTTGCAAATAAAAATTACGAACAGACAATGCAACCAGAATTACCAAAACCACTGCACCAACTCCAAAAATAATTTGTTTCTGATATTTTTCAATGAACGCTTCCGATGCTGTTAAGGCATGCTCTACATTTTCTAATTCGTCGTGTTTTTTTTCTGCTTTTTTCGACATAAGATATTATTAAATTATTTCCTTTTGTTTACCGATTTTTTTAGTTTGGCAAAAGTAGATATTTTCTTTTACATATCGAAATTTTAGCTCAGGTTTTTTCGGCTAACTTTTACTTATGTGTCCCAATGTTAATAAATGGTGTATGTATCCATCTTTAACTATTTAATTATCTTAAAATGCATACAACATCAGGAATAATACACTATATTTGCAGCATAAGAAACTACCGCATTGTTCTGAGATTGGAAAACTCAACGTTTTAAAATATTAAACGAGAACTGTCTGGTTTTTAATGGCGGGCTGCGCCTTCGGGTATCCTTTATGGACGGCAGATTACAAAGAAAACTAACAACTCAAATCCTATTTATAGGAGTTTTCTCAACTAACGGCAATGCGGTTTTTCTATGCCCTCAACTCAAGCTGCTTAAGAGGAATTTAATTCACTTCAGATAATATTTCCCAGGCTTTTTCCACCGTTTTTACTTCCGAAAATAAAACCGAGCGTCGCATATTTTTTTCGCGTAACTGACATTTACGGGGATGGTTTGTCATATATTTCAACAATTGGCCAAAAGCTTCCGATTGATAATAAGCCGATTGCGGATTAGAAACCAGGAATGCAGTCATATGATCGTTTTTCAACACTAATTTTTCTACACCCAGTCGCATAGCAAGCCAGCGCAATTTAACGACAAGAATCAG
>JAQTOL010000516.1 GCA_028748945.1 Paludibacter sp. | reverse complement strand
CAAAAGGAGCGATTGAGAAATTAGACGGGAATAAATGCCGGTTAATGATTGATGGAAAAGAAGAAGTAATTGTGAATTATAAATAAACTCTATATATTTTATGCCTTTCAATCACAATCCCTTACTTGGTAATTCCATTTTGCCCGTAGATATCATTTTATTACCCGAATGGTGGCACAAAAACGAAAAGTTGACTTTCGACCGCGACTTCTTTTATCATCCATTCAGGCGGGTAGAAGTAGAACAACAGAAAGAAAAAGTGTTGTATGAACGTTGGGGTAAATACGGATTGGGACAACACAGGAAAGAAGCCCGGCCTGAAATCGGAGCGGTGCATTTGGCTGCCGGCTACCTGCTTTCCGAAATGCTGGGTTGCGAGGTGAATTACTCCGAATCGCATCCGCCACAGGTATTGGCGGCTCACAAAGAACTTGAAAATGTAAGTGTTGAGAAAGCGTTTAACTCGCCGGCTTTCAAACAAGTGCTGACGCTTACCGATGCCCTGAAATCGAAATATGGACATGTCACCGGTGACATCAACTGGGGCGGCATCCTGAATATTGCCATGGACTTACGTGGGGAGAATATCTTCCTGGACATGATGATGACCCCCGACGAAACAAAAGAATATTTTACGTCTATTGCTGCCGTCATTGAGAAGTTTACATCCTACCTGCAAACCGAGACCGGTACGACATCTGTTTCGGTAAACCGTGGCGTGCGTCACCTTCAAAAGCCGGTGTTGTTACATTCGGAATGTTCGCACACCATGATTTCGGCAGAAGATTACGAAGAATTTCTGCTGCCATATGATATTGCCTGGAGCCGAAACCGTCCGTATGGCATTCATTATTGCGGACCCGATCCGCATCGCATGGCTGTTTCGTTCGCAAAGATTCCCCATTTGGATTTTCTTGATGTCGGTTGGGGTGGTGATGTAAAAATCCTGCGCGAACATTTACCCGATACTTTTCTGAATATCCGCCTGAGTCCGGTGGAACTGGCGAAACAATCGAACAACGAAATCCGTGAAACGATTATACGTTTGGTTCATGACTCGGGGAATCCATACCTGACAGGCGTATGTTGCATCAATATCGACGACTCGGTAAGCGACGACAAGATAGATACCATTTTTGAAACAGTGGAAAAACTCAGGAAAAATTTTAATATCCCTACAGCTTGAAATTCAAACTCAGTAATTGAGCTCACTATATGTTGTGAAACATAACCTGAAGTCAATATTTTCACACCTGATATTTGGTTGTAAAATAGAATAATCGTATGTTTGTTCCTGTAGATTCGAATACGCCATTAGTCCGGTTTTTGGGACTGGCTATTAACTAAAAAAAGACGAATTATGATGGAACTTGATTTGAGAACTCTTTACCTCAGTTTCACAATTTTCTTATTAATAAGCCTGTTTATCCTGATAATTATTTGGTTTCAAACCAGAAAAAGATTACAGGGAGTTGGTTTTTTGATTCTATGTCTACTATCAATATTTATCGGGGATGGATTAATTTTCCTTCGCGGACAAATTCCTGATTTTATTTCCATTGTTGTTTCAAATTCAATGATCGTCGTTGGAGGTGCGCTGTCCTACATAGGCGTCGAGAGGTTTAATCATAAAAGGAGTTCCAATTTAAAGTTTATACTCGTTTTTTGCATTTTTATTATTATCCAGTATTTTTTCTACGCCATTCAACCTGATCTGACAAGCAGGGAAATAAATGTATCCGCAGCGCTTGGCATCATTACTGGATTCAATGTGTGGCTTTCAATTATTAAATTAAAACGCTCCCATGACCAAATTTTAAAAGCATACGGAATTGCCAGTATATTATTTACAATTACTTCTATTTATAGAATTTTCCACCTCATACTTTATCCGGAAATTCATTCAGACTTTTTTAAACCCGGAACTTTAGAATTAACTTCAATTTTAGTCCTTTACGGGCTGTGCCTGCTTTTATTATTCTTCCTGATATTAATGATAAATAAGCGATTAG
The DNA here is from genome assembly GCA_028748945.1 of Paludibacter sp. GTDB lineage: Bacteria > Bacteroidota > Bacteroidia > Bacteroidales > Paludibacteraceae > Paludibacter. The sequence goes on along the minus strand of JAQTOL010000516.1, from coordinate 669 downwards.
TAGACGTAGTACAATCTCAGGAAGATAAATTCTATAAAGCATTTCATTATGCACCCTTTTCGATGTGTATCACCCGGATTTCCGATGGGAAAATAATGGAAGTAAACGAATATTTTGAAAATTGCCAGGAGCGCACAATGGATGATATTGAAGGTCAGTCAACAATCAGTTTAGGTATCTGGCTTTCCGAAAGCGACAGGACATCTTTCATTCAATCGCTTAAAAACGGGCAAACAAAGAACTTGCAATATCATTTCAGAAGAAAAAACGGCGACATATTCCTTGGGGAATTATCCGCCCAGACTTTTATATACAACGATGAAGAATGTCTCATCTCCGTTATAATTGACATCACCGAAAAAACGAAAGCCAATAAACTGCTAAAAGACTCACAACAATTGCTTAAAAAGTTTGCCGCCCAACTTCAAAGTGCGGTAGAAGAAGAAAAAGTCATGTTAGCCAATCAGATAGACAATGAATTGAATCAAAATCTGGCTGCTTTAAAAATTGATCTGGGGCATTTTAAAAACAAATTAAACGAAAAACAATTAAACGACATACCAACAGAAATAAGTAAAAAAATCGATGATGTCTACAGTATACTAGGGAATTCACTCAGATCTTCGTTGAAAATAATGAATTCATTAAGAAATGAAGTGCTTTATATTA
>JAQTOL010000515.1 GCA_028748945.1 Paludibacter sp. | reverse complement strand
CTCTCAAAGCGGGTGCAAAAGTAGTCGCTTTTACATTACAAACCAAATCTTTTTTGCACTTATTTCTGCTTTAAAACATAATCTATACCTAAACCACTGAAATAAAATTAGTTTTATCAGAAAATTATTTGAAAATAATATCGAATCACAAGAATTTCAACTAAAAATAAGGTTGGGAGACGGGAAAAAACGATGAATTATCACCACCAAGCATCGAGGTATGCTTGCAAAAGAGTGTGAAAGCAGCTATACAATCCAATACTTACTATTATTAAATTTTATTCCTATCAAACCTATTAATAAATTTTATTGGAACATTGATTCTTTGAAGGAATAAAATCCAGAAAGAAAGCTGATTTATCAATCATCATTTGATTATCCTATAACATTTATATTTTCAATTTCATTGGTATTAATATTTCCGGAACGTTCATTTCTCTGCCTTTTCTTCAAAAAAACTTGTATCTTTGCAGTCAGGTGGTGAATTATAGGCACACGTTTCGTTTATGTTAAAGCAGCAACTACAACAAAAGTTACAACAAAAACTTTCGCCGGCACAAATCCAGGTGATAAAGATGCTTGAAGTTCCGACATTAGAGTTGGAAGAACGCATCCGTCAGGAACTGGAAGAAAATCCGGCTCTGGAAGAAGGTGCTGAAACGGATAAAGAAAATAGCGAAGCGGAAGATGATTTTAGTAATGAGGATGGAGGAAATAATGACGATGTTGATTTTGAGGAATATATGGCTGATGACGACATCCCCGATTACAAATTAAAAGCCAACAATACTTCTAAAGACGATAAGCACGAAGATATTCCGTTTTCTATCGGCATGACATTTCATGAATTTCTGATTGATCAGGTTGGATTATTGAAATTATCGGATAAAGACCGGTTACTGATAGAATATGTTATCGGTAATATTGACGACGAAGGATATTTGCGCCGGTCTCCTGAGGCCATGGTTGATGATATCGTTCTTCAGGCTGGTATACAAACGACCGATGAGGAAATGAACCGGATAATAAAAGAAGTCCAGTTATTAGATCCTGCCGGCGTCGGTGCTTTTAATTTACAGGAATGTTTGAAACTTCAACTGGAACGAAAAAAACCAACTAATGAAATAACGTTGGCGATACACATAATCACAGAATACTTTGACGAATTTTCAAAAAAGCATTTCGATAAAATTCTGCGTGGACTGGATATGAATGATGCCTTGTTGAAAAAGGTAATGAATGAGATTGTCCACTTGAATCCAAAACCGGGGAATGCCTGGGGCGGCAATATTCTCGAAAAAACGATGTCTACCATTGTTCCTGATTTCATTCTGGAAAATGATGAAAATCATTTGACCGTACATCTTAACAATAGTAATATACCTGAACTCAGAGTGAATACTACTTATAATGATATGTTTCAGGATTTTGCCGGAAACAAACAAAATCAAAGCCGTGAAATGAAGGATGCGGTTATGTTTGTTAAACAAAAGATTGACTCTGCGCGTTGGTTTATTGATGCCATCAAACAGCGACAACAAACTTTACTCACGACAATGACAAGTATCGTAGAGTTTCAAAAAGCATTTTTTATTGAGGGTGATGATACGTACCTAAAACCCATGATATTAAAAGATATTGCCGACCGTACCGGATATGACATTTCAACTATTTCGCGGGTTAGTAACAGCAAATATATCCAAACGGAATTTGGCATTTTCCCCGTGAAGTATTTCTTTTCGGAATCTATGACCAACGATATGGGTGAAGAAGTTTCGACACGTGAAATCAAACAAATTCTATTGGAATGTGTTGAAAACGAAGATAAAAGCAAACCAATTAATGACGATACGCTGGCCGAAGTACTGAAGACCAAAGGATACATCATTGCCCGTCGAACAGTTGCAAAATATCGCGAACAACTAAATATCCCGGTTGCCCGAATGCGAAAAGAAATATAATAAATAACAAAGCCCTCTTCAATTCCCCCGAAGAGGGAAAGACTCTCTTCAATCGAAGAGGATGGGGGAGACTAATTACATAAATGAAAACATTCTATAAAATAATTTCTCTCGTTTTTCAACCGCTTCTAATGCCTACATACGCAATTATGATGCTAATGAATATGGATGTGTATACAACACTTCCATCACTTTGGCGTTGGATTACCATTGTAGGTACATTTATTTTTACAGGGATACTTCCTGCGATACCAATTTTCTTAATGATTAAAAAAGGCGATGTGAATGATATATTCATTTCAAAGCGCGAAGAACGGACAATGCCCTATCTTTTTTCATTTATGGCTTATGTTTTTTGGGTTTTATTCCTGTCGAGAACATTGATTTTTCTCCCAAATTTTGTTGTTGCCATGGGTATTGGTTCTGTTGTTTCAATTTTTATTATTGTTTTAATAAATCTGAAATGGAAAATCAGTGCACATTTATCCGGAATAGGCGGTTTAACTGGATCTATTTTCGGAGTCTGTTATCGGATGGCTCTAAATCCTGTTTGGCTATTCGCCCTTGTTTTATTTATTTCCGCATTAGTGGGATTATCGCGAATTGAACTTAAAGCACATACACCCAGTCAGGCTCTGGCAGGTTTTGCTATTGGATTTTTAATGATATTTTTACCCTGTATTATCTTTTAATAAAAACAAATAAACTAAAGAATGATAACAATAG
>JAQTOL010000514.1 GCA_028748945.1 Paludibacter sp. | reverse complement strand
CCACCAATACCGATTAAGTCGGAAATTTTCTCTCCTTTACAAATCAATGGCATGACCGATACCAACGCCACAGAAGGTGAGCGGAATTTCATCCGGTATGGAGTCTTATCGCCCCGGCTATCAATATAAACACCAAATTCACCTTTTGCAGCTTCTACCCGTTGGAAGTATTCACCTTCAGGGATTCTGATAATTGCTTTTGGTTTTGTAATTATTTCGCCGGCAGGAATATTGTCAATCAGTTGTTCTATAATATGCAACGATTCTTCAATTTCATCCAAACGGTTTAGATAACGTGCATACGAGTCACCTTCTGTACGAATAACTTCTTTGAATTCTACTTTGTTGTATAATGAATAGGGTTGGTGTTTCCGAATATCACATGACCAACCTGATGCACGTCCGGCAGGACCGGTTACTGCATAGGTGATGGCTTCTTCTTTTGTCATATTCCCTATGCCTACCATTCGACCTAATGCAATCACATTGTGAGAAAAGAAACGATCGTATTCAATCAGTTTTGTTCTCATATAAGGAATAAATGATTTTACATCTTTCTGGAAATCGGCATAAATATCGAACATAACTCCACCAATCACATTTTGATTGATGATTAAACGACCACCGCAGGTTTTATCAAAGATATCAAGTATAATTTCACGCTCACGCATTCCGTAAATAAATGCAGTAGTAGCACCCAGATCATTTGTCATTGCCGACCATGCCAACAGATGTGAATCGATACGATTCAATTCGTCCATGATGGTACGAATATATTGTGCGCGTTCCGGAACTTCAATTTCTATTGCCTTTTCAACACACATACACAATGCATGACGGTTGATATTGGCAGACAGATAATCAAGACGGTCGGTAAAGTGTAGAATTTGAGGGTAGGTGAGGTTTTCGCTCAGTTTTTCGATGCCACGGTGAATATAGCCGCTGTGCACATCTATTTTTTTTACAATTTCGCCATCCAAAGCAGTACGGAAATGCATTACTCCATGAGTAGAAGGATGCTGTGGTCCGATATTAATGATGTAATCGTCGTCTTCAAAAATATTGACAGTTTCTTCCACTAAACCATCAGCTGTTTCCATGATTCGAGGAGCTGTGTCAACCATTTCTACGCTTTCAACCGAAACCGGATTTAATTCAGGATTTGCATCATAATCTTTTCGCAACGGAAAGCCAACCCAGTCACTGTTCAGAAAGAACCTGCGCATATCGGGATTGTTGATAAAACGTATGCCCAATAAGGCATAAACTTCACGTTCATTATAATGTGCAGTTTCATATAAATCGGTAACAGAATAAAGAAGTGGATTTTCACGATCCGCTGTCCCGGTTTTCAGTACAATTTCTTTTGAAAGATCTTTTGACGTAGAAAGCAGGTAGATGACACCCAGTTTCTCGCCCCAATCCATACCTATTAATTTTACCAGATAATCGAATTGTAATTCCGCATTATCGCGTAGTGTTTTGGCTAAAAGGTGAAGTTTGTCAGGTTCTACTGTAACTGTTAGAATCTTTTTGTCTTCTATAACGGCTTCTTTTACAGCACTAAGTATGACCTTTTTTATATTTTCCATTTTATCACTTTTCTCTTAAAATCAATCTAAATTACCTCAGTCAATTGTAACTGTTTACTCTCTGCAACTATCAGGAGTAAATGATATTTATCTCTGTTTATTTCCTAAAAATTGTTCCACTTTTATCTTGCGTTGCAATTGCATTAAACCATAAAACAATGATTCCGGACGTGGAGGGCAACCCGGAACATATACATCAACAGGAATTATCTGATCAACTCCGTTTATAACGTGATATGAATTTACAAAGGGACCACCCGAAATAGCGCACGCACCCATTGCTAATACATATTTTGGCTCAGCCATCTGATCATACACCCGTTTTATTAGTGGCGCCATTTTGTGAACCATGGTTCCGGCAACAATCATCAAATCGGCTTGTCGCGGACTGTTACGTGTTACTTCCATACCAAAGCGTGCAATATCATGATGAGCTGCTGCTGTAGACATAAATTCAATGCCACAGCAACTGGTAGCATAAATTAATGGCCAGATGGAATTGGAACGACCCCAGTTAATCATCTCATCCAGTTTGCTTAAAACTACGTTTACACCATTCGCTTCAAGTTCTTTGATGTAATTTTCAAGATACTCGTTGTCGTTGAATTCTTCGGTTGGAATTCCTTTTATATTTATATTTTTCAGCTCCATTTTAGTACTCCTTTCTTCCAGGCATATGCAAGTCCAAGGCCCAGAATAATTATAAAAAACGTAATGCTATACAATCCCTGAAAACCCAGGTCCCGAACTATCGTGGCCCAGGGGAATAAAAATATAGCTTCCACATCGAACATTAAATACAAAATAGCATAAAGGTAGTAACCTACTTTAAACTGCATCCATGATGTCCCGTGGGTTGGAATTCCACATTCGTAAGGCTCACCCTTTTGAAAATTAAAAGATTTTGGTGCTATTAGTATGGCAATGCCAAGTGCGGCAACTACTAATACGATTCCGGCCAGTAAAACGACCATAAAAAGCGATAAACTGCTCATAAATATGAATAATTTTTGTTTGCTTAAAAAACGGTGCAAAGGAACGACAAATATTTTAAAAACTCTCATACTTTAACATTAAAATCGCAATTTAATGCTAT
>JAQTOL010000513.1 GCA_028748945.1 Paludibacter sp. | reverse complement strand
CGTACGAAACGGCATTCAGTGTATATTCAGTATCTTTTATTTTATTCCAGGCGTCGCAGGCAATCCGGCGGGATTGTGCATATTGAGCCGGAAAAACAGGAGAAATGGAGAGGTTGATATACATATCGCCAAAGTATTTATCCAACAGCTTCATTCCATAATTGTAAGCCTGAATTCCGGTTGTAATCTTCGGGTTGAACCAATGATCAGCTTCCAGAGCTCCATGTGTCATAAAGTCCATTTTTACATATTCGAAACCGCATCGGTGAAAAAGCGCTGATACTTCTTTCATTTGAGCTTCAATGGCCGGATGAGTCGGATCAATGGCATAAGCACCATCCAAATCCTGAGGTTTTCCGTTGGCATACAAATAAATATCCTTATATTTATACTCCTGTGCATCTTTAAATGTTCGTTCCGGATTTTTACCCCAATCGGTAAACGGAGTCCAATAAATACCGGCAACTTGTCCGTTTTTTTTACATTTTTCTACAAAAGCTTTCAATTGCTCTTCCGAAAAACTGTTCCAGCCCGAATCAAGTCCAATGTAAACGGTTTTATCGGCATTCACAAAGTTATTGTTTTGTAAGTTTTGTTTGAAGAAGTCAGAAACTTCAAGTGCTTTTTGGTAAGTCAGATTGAATTGCAACACGCCCCAACTGTTCCAACCAAACGGTACGGCTTTATTCCAGGCTTTTGGAGCCGCAACAGCTGCATTTACATCTGCATAAGTCTCAAGTCCTGTTCTCCAGTCAGAGAAATAACCGATAAAAATTTTTGGGGACTTGATGATTTTCCCTTTCAATGCACCATGCGGTTTGGAATCATGGGTCATTTCATCGGCGGCACCACCGTAGCAAACCAGTGAATTCAAGGTATTGTTGCCACCGGCAGACATTTCAATCCCGGTTTTCCAGTTATCGTGTTCAACCGAACCAATCAGGAATCCATTCCGGGTATCATTATTGAAAATAGCTGTTGCTTCATAACTGGTCAGCTTCTGGAAATCCAGTAGATGAGACTGATAACGAACCCATTTATCGTTATCGAAAGGAATAAATAAAGCACGTACGTCGCCTGCTCCTGAAAATGTTTTTATAGATTCTAAAACAACCGGGGCCATGTAGTTAGACGAAATTTCTTCAGAACTTTCCATGCTGAAATCTGTCAAGATATAATCTTTTGTTGCCGGCAAATAAAACTTTTGAACCAATGTCGGAAATTTGTCCGATTTATAAATAATCGTTATTATTTCAGTATTTGCACCAGATTTATTTTTTTGTAGCATTTTACTGATATCTGAAACAGAGTAATCTTTTGTGCTGATATTTTTATCTCCAATGTGGTAAGCGGCAACCAAATTATCGAAAACAACAAGCTTGTTCTTAGATAAGCTTACAGACCTGTTTGCTGTATTTACAATGAGTTTCCATTTCCCGGAATTAAAGGTGCTTTCTCCGGTAAACGAAGATAAAAGGATGATGAGCCCCATGGATAAGCAGAATACTTTAAGTGATTTCAAGTGTTTCATATTTTTGATTTACAAAGAAAATTAGAATTAAGTAATTAAAAAATTGATATTTATTTTTGGCATGGATTATACAATGCTGGTTTCAATTCCAGCATCAGTCGAAATAGTTGTATTCTTAGAAATTATCCTGATCTGACATTATACTTTTGATTTTATTATCCACAATATCATTGTTCCGAGACCAACAACACCGAACTATCAAATGGATTTCCGATATTAAGACTTACACCAACTTTCATAAGATAATCACCTGAATAAATTTTATTATTCCCAATAAATGAACTGTGACCTTGTCTGGTATTTATTTCAGTAACTTTATATTTTTTGTCCGGATCTAAACCGTTCATTTTAGTTTCAAAATAGGTTGTACGCCCATGATATTTCAAACTGTAAGCAAAGAATACAGCCTGAATTTTATCTTTCGAAACATACATCAACGAAGCCCAACCGTTCTCGTCATAAGGAGAAATCAAACGATACAAATCACCAAACTGGACTATGGGACGAATTGTTTTGTAACATTCTATTCCTTTTTTGGCGAAATCATAATCGTCGCCGTTCAAATCGGCCGGTTGAAGCTCCATTCCCAATCGACCCGTCATGGCTACATCAAACCTGAATTTGAGCGGAGTAATCATACCTGTTTGATGATTCGGACTTGTAGAAACATGCGCCGCTGTTGCCTCAGCCGGGAAAAATGTATTTGATCCGTATTGTATAAAAATACGATCCAACGCGTTGGTGTTATCACTTGCCCAGAATTCGTCGTGGTATTTCAGTGCACCGAAATCCAGTCGTCCACCACCTGAAGAACACAATTGAATTTCAATATCGGGATGTTTGGCACGTATCCGATCGTAAACACTATACAAACCTTTTACATATTCGTACCAAAATTTGGTTTGCTCAGTTGCCGGTAAATATTCTGAACCCACATTATCGACGTGCCGGTTCGCATCCCATTTAATATAAGTAATATTAGGTGATTGAGCGACTACATCGTCAAAGGTCTTTACAACAAAATCCTGTACTTTCGGATTAGTCAAATCCAGCAACCATTGGTTGCGCATTTGCAGAATCTCACGTTGCCCACTTTTTACCACCCATTCCGGATGTTTTTTTGCCAGTTCACTTTCCGGATTCACCATTTCGGGTTCAATCCAGATACCAAAACGAATT
>JAQTOL010000512.1 GCA_028748945.1 Paludibacter sp. | reverse complement strand
GGCGGTGCAGGAAGTGGAGAGTTTTATAACCGCACCCATCGAAGTGGCAGTTGCCAATATCCCTGATATCATTGAACTACGCTCCATTTCCCGTTTGGGTTTATCTGTGGTGAGCGTGGTTTTCAAAGATGGAGTGGATGTTTACTGGGCGCGGCAACAATTAAGTGAAAAGCTGAAAGAAGCTGAAGAAGACATTCCTTCAGGATTGGCTAAAATAGAACTGGCACCCATTTCCACCGGTTTGGGCGAAATTTACCAGTACAGACTAGCCGTGGATAAAGGTCTGGAAACCAAATATCCTCCCATGGAACTCCGGACGATTCAGGATTGGATTGTACGACGTGAAATGTTAGGCACACCGGGTGTGGCTGATATAAACAGTTATGGAGGATTTGTAAAACAATACGAAGTAGCCTTAAATCCACAGCGATTGCGGGGAATGAATGTGACGATCTCTGAAATTTTTCAGGCATTGGAACGTAATAACGAGAATATCGGAAGTGCTTACATTGATAAAAAACCGACTGCTTATTTTATTCGTGGAATAGGATTGGTAAAAACGCTGGAGGATATTGGAAAGATAGTAGTAAAAAATAACGCTTCGGGTGCTCCGGTTTTAATCAGGGATGTAGCAACCGTTCAATATGGGAGTGCAACCCGATATGGTGCTTTTGTGGTGGATACTGCTGAAGCTGTCGGGGGTGTGGTGATGATGCTGAAAGGTGCTAACGCGCATGAAGTGATTGATAATGTTGAAACCCGTATTCAGTCCATTCAAAAATCATTACCTAAAGGCATTACTATCGAACCGTTTCTCAATCGTTCCGATCTGGTGGGGCGGGCAATTGGAACTGTTTCTAAAAATCTGATTGAAGGTGCGTTAATCGTGATTTTTATTCTCGTGCTTTTATTGGGTAATGTTCGTGCCGGACTTATTGTAGCCTCTGTAATTCCGTTGTCGATGCTTTTTGCGGTAGCTATGATGAATGTATTCGGGGTATCGGGGAACCTGATGAGTTTAGGAGCCATTGATTTCGGGCTGATTGTAGATGGTGCGGTCATTATAGTGGAAAGTGTGGTCCATCGCATTTCGATGAGCAAACATCATCATCCCGGCGTAAAAAGACTCACTCAGGCGCAAATGGACGAAAACGTATTCGAATCGAGCAAACGCATGATGAGTTCCGCTACTTTCGGACAAATTATTATTTTGATTGTTTACCTGCCTATCATGGCTTTGTTGGGCATTGAAGGTAAGATGTTCAGGCCAATGGCTGAAGTGGTCGCTTTCGCCCTGGCAGGAGCCGCCATTCTTTCGCTTACCTACGTTCCCATGGCCTCAGCATTATTTCTGAGCAAAGAGACCGAGCAAAAACGTACCATCTCCGATAAATTAATGGATCGCCTTCACAAAGCTTTCAGCCCGATTATCGAATTCTCCCTGAGACGGAAAAAATTGGTTTCTTTCACAGCTATCGGACTGTTTCTGATCAGTTTGTTGGTGTTTAATCAGTTAGGTGGTGAGTTTATTCCTCAACTCGAAGAAGGTGATTTGGCGGCGGGAGTAATGACCTTACAAGGCGGTTCGCTGACCAATACAATCGAGATGGTTGAAAAAGCCAATAAGATATTACTCGATAATTTTCCTGAAATTAAACATACCGTTTGTAAAATAGGAGCAGGAGAGATTCCTACCGATCCAACGCCTATGGAAACGGGTGATTACATTATTACATTGAAAGATAAGAGTGAATGGACTTCGGCCAAAACAAGGGAAGAACTGGTGGCGAAGATGCAGGAAAAACTGGTGGTGCTGGCAGGTGTAAAGTTTGAATTTCAACAACCGATACAAATGCGCTTCAATGAATTGCTTTCCGGTTCGAGACAGGATATTGCCGTGAAGATATTTGGTGATGATTTGAATACGCTTGCAGAAAAAGCGGCAGGAATCGAAAAAATCATTCAGAATATCGACGGTGTGGAGGATATTAATGTCGAGAAAGTGACAGGTCTGGCGCAGGTTCAGGTTGAATATAAGCGGGACCGTTTGGCACAATACGGTCTTTCTATCCAGGATGCAAACCGTGTATTACGGGCTGCCTTTGCCGGAAGTCAGGCCGGAGTTGTTTTCGATGAAGAAAAACGGTTTGGGCTTGTGGTTCGATTGGATAAAGATTATCGTCAAAGTATTGAGGATGTAAAGAATTTATCGGTATCACTTCCAAATGGTGATCAGATTCCGTTTGAGATGTTTGCGGATATTCAGATCAAATCCGGTCCTGCCCAGGTTTCACGCGAAAATACCAAACGCCGCATCACAGTTGGCTTTAATGTACGTAACCGTGATGTGGAAAGTGTGATTGAAGAAGTGACAAAAAAGATTGATGCCAGTGTGCAATTGCCAACAGGTTATTATATCAATTATGGCGGTGAGTTTCAAAACCTCAAAGCTGCCAAGGCCAGATTGATGATAGCGGTTCCGGTAGCTTTGTTACTGATATTTGTCTTGTTGTTTTTTACTTTTCATTCTGTCAAACAATCCTTGTTGATTTTTACGGCGGTCCCCATGTCTGCCATTGGTGGGATATTTGCTCTGTGGTTGCGCGATATGAATTTCTCCATATCAGCCGGAGTCGGTTTTATCGCTTTGTTTGGTGTGGCGGTATTGAATGGAATCGTGCTAATTGCCGAGTTTAACCGTCTGGAGAAAGAAGGTATCACTGATATTACC
>JAQTOL010000511.1 GCA_028748945.1 Paludibacter sp. | reverse complement strand
CCAATCATCGAAGCAATGGCAAGTACGGTTAAAAGCAACCGTTGTTTTCTTTTGGTTAAACGGATTTTGTACCGTTTCATGTGTTTATAATTTGTTTTTTAATTGTCACATGGAACTCGCCATTACAATCATCCTCCTGTGTGCGACGACCTCTCATGGCTCGTTTCATCTCGTTGTTTTTAAGTGTTTTATTTTACGGCAGAAAGAGTTTGCTTCCTGAATTCCTTTTCGGATAAGTAAAGATATTTAATAAAACCGATGTTCAGGTCTATTTTAACAAGGCATTAACATGTTGGTAACCTCTGTTAGCTTTTTCTCGCCGTACATTTGAACCGTTATCAAATAGCAAATAGAATTTTTACTATAGAACAACGTTCAACATCGGTTAGGAAACGCATGACAAAACTAGATTTCCCGTCTTGTTTCATTTCCGAATCCGATGGTTGAATAAAAAAACAACAATTTTAAAAAATAAAATCATGAAAAAGTTAGCATTAATTTCGGTTTGTGTATTAGGTTTAGCAATCGCTGGTAGCGCAATGACTCAGGCTCCTGCAAAGAAGGAAGCTCCAAAAAAAGAAGCAGCTGCCCCTGCAAAGAAAAAAGTTGCTCCTAAGAAAGATGCAGCAGCCACTACAACTACAAAAGCAGCTACTACAACGCCTGCTCCTGTAAAGAAATAACAAAAGTTTGTTGTTACAGAAAGTGCTCCATATCATTTATGGGGCATTTTTTATTTCTGGCAGTCTGTGTTTTCAACTTTGGAATGGTTAATTTTGACGGCCTAACAGCGCCCATACCATGAAAGTATCCAAGTCATTCCGTCTGCATATCGGTATTTTTGGCCGGCGAAACGCCGGAAAATCCTCCATACTGAATGCCCTCACCAGCCAGGACGTGTCAATCGTTTCTGAAATTGCAGGAACAACCACTGATCCGGTTGAAAAACCAATGGAGCTGCTTCCCCTCGGACCGGTTCTTTTCATTGATACCGCCGGAGTTGATGATAGCGGGACATTGGGCGAAAAACGCATCCAAAAAACCATGCAGGTTTTCGACCGCACCGACCTCGGCTTAATTGTTTCGGGTTATGCCGAATGGGGCGAATTTGAGGAAGTAATACTGAAGGAGTTGAAAGACAGGGAAGTCCCGGTTATTGTTGTATTCAATAAATCAGATTTGTCATTGCCTTCGAACTGCCTGAGGAAAAGCTTTACCGGTGAAAATATTCCTTTTGTTGAAACTTCGGCCCTTTGGGGTAAAGGGATTCAGGAGTTGCGCCAGGCAATACTGAAGCAGGCCCCCGACGATTTTATTAATCGCCCCGGAATTGTATCTGATTTAGTTGGGCCGGGCGAAGCGGCAATATTGGTTGTTCCAATCGATAAAGAAGCGCCCAAAGGGCGGCTTATCTTGCCGCAGGTGCAAACCATCCGCGATTTGCTCGACAACGATTCGTTTTGCATGGTAGTAAAAGAACGCGAACTTCGTGAAGCTTTTAGCCGGCTGAATAAGCCCCCCAAGCTGGTGGTTACCGATAGCCAGGCTTTCCTGAAAGTAGCCGCAGATACACCTCCCGGGATACCACTGACCAGTTTCTCCATTTTATTTGCACGCTATCAGGGCGACCTTCCGGAGATGGTAAAAGGCGCTATGGCTATCGACAAGCTAAAAACCGGCGACAAGGTGATGATTGCTGAAGCCTGCTCGCATCACCCGATTGGCGAGGATATCGGAACCGTAAAAATTCCGCGCTGGCTCACGCAGTATGTGGGTGGAAAACTGGAATTTGTGCACCACCGCGGACACGATTTTCCGGAGAACCTCTCAGAATTCAAACTTATCATTCATTGCGGGGCGTGTATGTGGAACCGCCGCGAAATGCTTTCACGAATGATGAAAGCCCGGATGGCGGGCGTCCCGTTAACGAATTACGGACTGACAATTGCGTATTCGCTTGGCATTTTTGAACGGGCACTACAACCTTTTCCTGCTGCATTAGAAGTTTTCAAAACAAACAAATAAGTACCAATGGAACAAAGAACTACCGAATTATGGCATCGGTTTAGCGAGGGACTTCGGCGCTTTATCCTGAATAAAGTGAGCGATGAGGCTTTGGCTGACGACCTGCTTCAGGAAACATTTATACGAATACACTCGAAAATCGATACTTTACGCGATGAAGCCAAGGTTCAGTCGTGGGTTTTCCAGATTGCCCGAAACATTATAAATGACCATTATCGGAAAAACAATCCCATATTAGTCGGGGAAATTCCTGAAATAATGGATCCCGGACCGGAACCTGACGACGCAATGACCAATACGGTCCGCGATATGGTCCTCTTTATGGATGACCTTCCGGAGCAAGATTGCCAGGCGCTTTGCCAGGTCGAGTTTGCCGGAGTTAGTATAAAAGATTATGCCGAACAAGCCGGGATTTCATATACTGCAGCCAAATCGAGGGTTGCCCGTGCCCGGCACAAACTGAGCGATTTATTGATGAATTGCTGTCATTACGAGTTCGACAGGTACGGTACCGTTATTGGCTATCACCCCATACACTGCTGTTGCTGCAATCGGCATAAATAAACGATGCGGTTGAAGGGGGCGAAATAGGGCGATCCGCACTGCTGCTCATAAGGCCGCCCACCGCCGTCATTCTCCCGTTTTTCTGCATTCGTTCCTTCTGCCTTGTTTTACTTTTTTGCCCTTTTTTATTCTGAATGTTGCGTA
>JAQTOL010000510.1 GCA_028748945.1 Paludibacter sp. | reverse complement strand
AACGGCAATACCACCATCCATTCCATAAGGATCATCAAGAAAATGACCTTTACCAAGATATGATTTGATAATACCCTTAGGATCATCAGTTGAAATTCGGAAATATGAGAAATCACCGGCAGCAACTTTCCCCTTAATTGCACCAAACGTATCTTCATGACCTAAAACAGTTCCAAGTACATCTAAAGTACCAATTGTAAGCTCATTTTTCATAAAGCTCTTTGGATAGTTACTGCAATGTGTACAAACGCATTTGTTGCGATCGGTGCCAAAATTATTATTCCAGTCAAGTAATGCAGGGGCAGCACCCGATGCAAGCATTAAAGCATACATTGAAACTGAACCTGCGATATCTACTTCACAGGCACTTGGCATTAATTTTTCACCTAACATACTCATAGTTAAACATGAAGCACAACCATAATTATGTTGCAAAGAATCCCAACATTCGATAGTTGATGCATCGATATCGTTGGCTTGCAACCAATTTTCAACAGCAATACCAAATTTAGCCTGACGAACAACTTTATCTTCTTTTACCAAAGATGAAATTTTTCCATACGCTTTAATTTCTTCTAGTTTATATTTCAGCTCTCCTGCATGTATATCTACTTTGTTGGCTGCACCAAGAATTTCAGAAAGGTCACATGTAATAACAGTGATCCCTGAAGCCTGAAGAATTTTTTCGCTGGCACGTACAGTCTGGAAGGCAGCAGGACGGGCACCGATAGCACCAATTCTTGCTTTGCGCATACCATTAGTTACACGACATACTCCGGCAAACTTATTAACATCATCGATAAACATCTGACTATCCAAAGGATAGGTATGGAAAGTAGTATCAGTAAACTTTATCCCGTATTGATAAAAGTTATTGCAAACTGAAATTTTTCCACAGAATGCATCACGACGGCTGTGTACATCTACTTTATCATTGTCATCATCCATAGCCTGAACCATAATTGGCACGTTCAAACCAGAATATTTGATAGCATTTACTATACCTAACTCATTACTGAAGTTAGGTAAAACGATAATAATACCATCAATTATTTCACTGTTTTGGCTAAATAATTTTGCACATTTTCTACCATCTTCATATGAATCAACACTACCCGAAACAGTTGCGTCAACCGGAAGAATTACATAGTCATGACCCAATGATTTAATTTTTGGAAGCAAAATTTCGCGAGCTGCGATGCCAAGTTTAGCACTAAATATATCTCTTGTACCTATAATCAGGCCAAAAGTAAGTTTTTGTTTGTAAGCCATTTTTTTGAGTTTTAAGTATTAGTATATTAATTAATTATTTATTTTTATATTCTTAGAATGATGTATTTAATCTAAATCTTAATTTATTTCATCAAAGCTCTTTGTACCGCTTTCTTCCATTGACCATGTAATTCGTCTACTTTACTTGGTTCCATAAGTGGTGAAATATAGTCATTCGTATTTCTAAATGCGGCAGCATCTTCCAAACTTTCAAAATGCTGTAACGCGAATCCATTCATCAATACTGCGCCTAAAGCCGAAGCTTCTTCTATTGGACTTCTGTTTATCCTGGCTTGCAACATATCTGCCTGAAACTGCATTAAAAAGTTATTCTTAACAGGACCACCATCTACTCTCAATTCGAGCAATTTTACGCCTGAATCCTGTATAAGTGAAATTAAATCTTTTACCTGATATGCAATAGATTCAAGCGCTGCACGTACAATGTGCGCTTTGTTTGAACCGCGGTTCATACCACATATAATTGCTTTTGCTTCGTTATCCCACCAAGGTGCTCCTAACCCTGCAAAAGCAGGTACAAAGTAAACTCCATATGTGCTATTCACTGATTTAGCTAAATCTTCAGTTTCAGCTGCTGATTGAATCAATTGTAAATCGTCCTGTAACCATTTTATTGTGGCTCCTGTACAGTGTATATTTCCTTCGAATGCGAAATACACTTTGCCTTTTGCTGCAAAGCCGATAGACGTAACCAATCCACGTGGTGCAACCAAAGGTTTTTCTCCGATATTTACCATAATGGATGAACCGGTACCGTAAGTAGCTTTTCCCATTCCATCTGTAAAACACATTTGTCCGACTAAAGCACCATGAGAATCACCCAAAACTCCTGCAATAGGGACTTCAGATAAAATCCCGTTCAATGTGGTTGTTCCGTACTTTGAATCACAGGGTAAAACCTTTGGAAGCATTAAAGCCGGAATGGTAAAGAGATCAAGTAATTCACTGTCCCAATCCAACGTATGAATATTGAATAAGAGAGTACGAGACGCATTTGTATAATCGGAAGCATGAACTTTACCGTTTGTAAAATTCCAAATCAACCAACTATCAATTGTACCTAATAAGATATGACCCTCATTTGCATCTTTGCGAACGCCATGAACATTATCAAGTATCCATTTTACTCCACTGGCAGAAAAATATGGATTAATAATCAATCCTGTTTTCTCTGTAACCATTGGTTCATAACCTTGAGCAATCATATCCTCACAAATTTGATTTCCACGATTACACTGCCAAACAACTGCATTATAAACAGGCTTTCCAGTACGCTTATCCCATACAACAACTGTTTCACGTTGGTTAGTGATAGCTATAGAAGATACTTCTGTAGCTTGAATGCCACTTTCAGAAAGCACTTTTAGTGCTGCTTTATAAGTATTTTCCAGAATTTCTATCGGATCATGTTCTACCCAACCCGGTTGAGGATAAAACTGCTGATGATCAACCGAAGCACGGGCTATA
>JAQTOL010000509.1 GCA_028748945.1 Paludibacter sp. | reverse complement strand
TTCTTAAAAGTGTCTGAAAAACATTATTCTTTCACCGTTTTCACCACCACCCAATTATTTTTTTCTTTAAATTCCAATAATTTTAAGCCGTTTTTATTCGCTTCAGCTTCAATCAATGGTATATCTTCAACGTAAAACCCACTCATATATAATTCGCCCCCACTTGATAAACATGCTGCATAATATTCCATATCAGTCAACAAAATATTTCGGTTTATATTTGCCAGAATTATATCAAAATGTAAATCCTTCAATAGTTCGGCTCCGCCAAGTTTTACATCAATATTGCTGATTTTATTTATTGAAATATTTTCAATCGAATTCTCTGTACACCAGGTATCAATATCAATGGCCACTATATCTTTTGCACCACGCATAGATCCCAAAATAGCCAAAACTGCAGTTCCGCAACCCATATCAAGTAATCTCTTCCCGGATAAATCCATTAACAGCAATTGTGCAATAACCAAACTGGTCGTTTCATGATGGCCGGTGCCAAAAGCCATCTTGGGATCTATCACTATATCATAAGTGGCTTTAGGAATATTTTTATGAAATGAACTATGTATCACACAATCATTTCCAATAACAATGGGTTCAAAATAATTCTTTTCCCACTCTTCATTCCAATTTTTCGATTCTATTTGAGTAACTTTGTAGTCGATAGTAGCTTCGAATGGAAAATCGGACAATAAGTTCTTAATTTTCAATTCATCAAAAGCACTTTTTGGAATATAAGCTGACAGCCCCTCCAGAGATGGTATAAAACTATCAAACCCAATTTCACCTAATTCTAAAGCCAATACATCGGAAATGTATTCTTCATAAGGATAAATACTAAAATTTATTTCAATGTAGTCCATAATTTTGATTGATTAAATTAGGATAAGTATTACAAATTTGATTAAACTTTCAATGATGTAACACGTCAAATAAATAAAATTGAACTACAAAAGTACACTTTTTTTGAATATTCAACTACTGATTTGTAATTTGATTCTTTCAGTCTAAAAACAGCCGAAACCAGATGTTTTGATGGCACGATTCTTGTTGAGTTAATATTAGAAAATAAACAGCACTGACTAAAAATAGGAGGTAATATTATGAAACGATTTAAGTATTTAATTATGTTGGCCCTACTTGTTCCTGTTGCAGGAATTTGTCAGAGTAATTCAACATTTATTGACGATATTTATTATAAACCAAGTGATGCAAAATTGGAACAAACTGCACGCGTCAATAAAAAAGTGCCAAACAAGAAAAATGGTGCTAAAGAAATTATTTACATCGAACGTCAAAGTCCGGATGCAAATCAAGTTGCCGACACAGCTACAGTTTTAGCTCAAGCGAATGACAGTACGGAAAATTACAATGATAGCACCGTATATAATCAGGATAAAGGCTATTATTTAAATGGATTTAACGGAAATGAATCCGATTTAGAATATGCTGAGAGAATCCGTCGTTTTCATAATCCCAAATATACTATTTTTATTGGTGATCCCAGGTTTAATGACATTTACTTTCTAAATAGTTCCGATTGGAATGTCTATATTGACAGTACCAGTACATATGCTTATGTAACACCTACCTGGACAAATCCGTATTGGTGGGACTATAACAATCGTCCATACAGTTATGGAGGTTGGGGTTATTCACCATATTCTTATTATAACAGTTGGGATCCATGGGGGTTCAATAACTTTTACGGACCCTATGGTATGTATGGAGGAATGTACGGTTATGGTGGAATGTACGGTTATGGTGGAATGTACGGTTATGGTGGAATGTATGGTTACGGTTATGATGGATATTATGGTTATGGTTATGGCTATGGTGGATACGGAGGATATTATGGATACGGAGGATATAATAATTGGGGAGGGACAGGTTATACAGCGTCCAATCCAAATCATTCCGAATCGAACAGAAGAGATTTAACGACTAATGGTACAAGCAGATTAAGTAGTACAGGTTCTTCCTCATCATCAAGAATTAATGGAGGCCGGTTAAGCTCATCGGCTCAAAATCCTTATACTACTGTAGTTGGAGGAAGTTCACGTGGAAATACCGAGAATTCAGTTAATAGTGGCAATGGAATACGCTCCATCAGATCAAACTTTAGTTCTACTTCCGGTTCAACCCGATCTGTAGGTATAGGTGCAGTTCGTTCAAGCGGTACCAGAAATGATGGAAGTGTAACATTAAGAGGAACAAATTCAATATCAACATCAAGAACCGGTATCTCAACAATTAATACGCAACCACGTAGCTCTACAATTAATACGCAACCGCGTACTTCAACAAGCATGACTTCAAATCCTGTTGAAAGCCGCAATGTTTCTAGAAGTAGTTATTCAACTTATACTCCTTCCCGAAGTTCAAGCGGGTCTTCGGGTTCATCAAATACTTCCCGTAGTTCATATAGTAGTCCATCCACTTATAGTAGTCCATCTACATATAGTAGCCCGTCAAGCAGTTCAAGCAGTAGTAGTTCGTACTCAGGGGGTAGTTCAAGTAGCAGCGGCGGTGGTTCCCGTAGTTCGGGCGGAAGCAGTTCAAGTAGTGGAGGTAGAAGATAATTTCAATTAAAATTCGAAAATTATTTGAGAAAAAGCAAATCTTAAAAGTTGACAATAAAAAAAACATTATATGAAAAAGATAATAATTGCTTTGACAGTCGTTCTGAATTGCTCTTTATTAATGGCACAAACAGAATTAGATGCATTGAAATATGTTCAAACCGACATTAATGGAACTG
>JAQTOL010000508.1 GCA_028748945.1 Paludibacter sp. | reverse complement strand
GGCGGAGTTAAACTCACCACGTCAGTAAAAGGTACATTTCCAAAGAAATCCATTAAATAATAGTAGGCCATTGCTCTTAAGAAACGAACTTCAGCACGTTGTTTAACAGAGCTGTCATCAGTTTTCCCGCTAGTTTGCTCTAAAAAATGGTTACACAGGGTAACTGTAAAATACAATCGGGAATACAATCCATCTGTAATTGTACTTTGTGATGACCAGTTATTATAATTTAGTTCTAATACTTCAGCATCACTCCAGGAACATATTGCTTCGTCAGTCGAAAGTTCGTTTACATTCCATAAACACCGATAGATGGAAAATCTCCCTTCGTCCAAACCTTCAATATCACTGTTACCGGCTGGTCCTTCCTGACCTGTTAACGCATACGATGCATACACTTTAGCAAAAACCTCATCCTGATTGAAAGTTTGGGTAACCTGTGGATTAATTGGAATCACATTTAAATCGTCAACGCAGGATGTAGCTGTAAAAGCTGTAACAATCAAAGCGATGATGTATGATAATTTGTTTTTCATATTCTTATAATTTAAAATATTAAAAATTAAGGTTAATTCCCAACACTGTAATCATTGGACGAGGATAAATATTGTTATCAATCCCACCATAAATTTCTGGATCCAATCCCGTGTATTTTGTCAAAACAAATGGATTTTGAACGGTTGCATAAATACGTCCACTTGTGATTCCTTTAAATAAACTTTTAAAGCTATATCCTAACGTTATATTATCGCAACGAATAAAAGAAGCGTCCTGTACAAAATGATCAGACATGAATGCTAATGCAGAAACCCCTTGGAAGTTGTCAGCAAAAGATGAAATTGGTTTATTGTTAAAATAACCCAATGATGTCCAAACACCGTCTTTTGAAACATTCATGTTACCAGATTGAACAGCATTATACATGTAATTTCCAATACTTGCACGCAACGTAAAACCTAAATCAAAATTTTTATAGGTTAATTTCGAAGACAGACCCATGGTAACATCAGGATTTTGACTGTGATCATAATACTTATCCTGTTCATTTATGATTCCATCATTGTTTCTGTCTACAAAAGCATCTAAATTAGTATATTTTTCTTGTGTAGTACTGTTGGGATTAACAACTCCAGCTTCAATTGGTTTTCCACCTGCATCATATTTTTGTTGGTACACATAATAGGAATAAGTTGGATGTCCAACATTAAATCCCTGAGTTGCACCCTGAAATGTTCCACCAGTACTAACAAAATAATCAGCGCCTTCACCGGTTGTTAATTTTGTAATTTTGTTCTGGTTATATGCAACGTTATAATCAATTTCCCAGGTACATTCTCTGGTTGAAATTGCCTTTGCATTAACAGAAAACTCCAATCCTTTATTTTCCAATGAACCGATATTACTTATTACTTTATTTTTGAAATTAGTACCTGCAGGGACACTTACAACATTTATTAAATCGGTGGAATTCCGATAATAATAATCAATTGCTCCCGAAATCCTGTTATTTATAATACCGTAATCGAGACCAACATTCCAGGTAGTTGTTTCTTCCCACTTTAATTTTTTGTTATAGGCATCCGGTCTTGAAGTTGAGTAGTAAACATCACCAAACGGATAAAAAGCTCCTGTTATATTTTGAGTATAAACTGGTATATATGGGTAATCTCCCTGATTGATGTTTTGTTGTCCTGTAACGCCATAGCCCAAACGTAATTTTAAATCAGAAAACAAATTTGTTTCTTTTAAGAAATCTTCTTCATTAACTTTCCAGGCTACTGCTGCTGCAGGAAATAATCCCCAACGATTGTCTGAAGAAAAACGTGAACTTCCATCATCACGTAAAGTGAATGTTGCCAGGTATTTTCCGGCATAAGAATAATTCAACCTTCCAAAAAACGATACAAGATAACTTTCAGATTTCCATGTGTTTGAAGTAAAATTGTATCCGACTGTATCATTCGTTACAGGATTAACTACATTTTTAACTAACCCCTGATATTCATTATTCCCCTGATGATAAAAATGTTGCCATTCATATCCTACAATTGCATCGAAATTATGTTTTTCTATTTCCTTTGTATATTGTAAAAAGAAGTTTAAAGAAGTGTTGGTTTTTGAAATTCTTTCATAACCCTGCCGTCCGTATGGTATATCACTTTCAGCCGTACTATCAATGTGTAGAGTTTGAATTCCATCTGATGCCTCCATGCCTAAATTCAAATGTGCTCTCATCTCGGGTAAGAAATGGAGCTTATAATCAAATTCTGCATTTCCAATAAAATCTTTTGCATTCGAAACATCAGTCTTATTATTTAAAGTGGCAGCCGGATTTTCTGTAGCTAAAGTTGTTCCGGTAACAGCTCTCCATTGCCAGTAGCCTCCATATGGTGCAAAGATAGGGTCAGTGGAAGTCACTGGTTGGGTTGGATCCATTGTTGCAGCTGCGCTGACAACTCCTCCATCGGCATATCGATTTTTAACCAACATTCCTTTGGCATTCAGATTTATTTTTAAATGGTCGTTAAATAAACTAGGGCTTAAATTGAATGCTCCCATAAAGCGTTCAAAATTTGAAGTTTTAATAATACCATCCTGATTTGTATAACCAGCTGAAACTCGATAGGGTACATTTTTAAAACCACCAGATACACTTATGTTATGATCGTGGCTTATGGCTGTTTGAAATATTTGTTTGTACCAATTTGTATTTTCTGTTCCTAATTTATTTCTTACATCATCTCCTGCTGCTCCAGCCCAC
>JAQTOL010000507.1 GCA_028748945.1 Paludibacter sp. | reverse complement strand
AATGATACTTCATTATATGTCCTGGATTGTGGAAAACAATTTACTTATGTGAACGATGTGGATGGGAATCAGGGTGATGGAAGAATTACAGTCTTGTCTAAAGATGGTGCTAAAGTAGAAACCATGTTGACAAACACTGGTGCTGCATTTGATGATCCTTATTACGGTTATATTGAAAACAACAAACTTTATTTTGCTGACAGAAATACCGGTTTTGCATCTATAGGTTTAAGTGACCGAAATAATTCCTTCTCACGGGCAAGTTATCCTTATTATGTGCAAAATGCAACACTAGGCTATTATGGTCAAGGTTTAAGTTTTGGTGCAATGAATGCCGGATTCGGAAAAATTAATGGCGTTTGGTATTGGTGTAAAACGTATAATGGGAATGGAATTTTCCGCTTTACTGATGCTGATATTCTTCCCGATGCTATAACCGGAAATGGAATTCTACCTGCATCAGGTGTTGCCCTGGACGGAATGTCCCCTAAATCGTTTGTTTGGGATACTAAAAATCAGGTTTTATATTTCAGTATTTTCGATACAGGTTATGAAGGCCTTTATAGATGTACATTAGCTCAATTGAGTGCAATAAAATCGCGTACAGATCTTGCACCCTATAAATTAACGCTGGCAAATGGAAAAACTGTGACTCCAATAACAGAAGCAGGAAAAGGTGAAGGTTCTGCTGGTGAATTTATTGGAATTTGTCAGTTAGCATTGGACGAAAATGACGGTTCGGTTTATTTCGGATTACGATCAGCTGATGCAACCGTTAAATCAGGTTTGATGCGCTACAATCCGGCATCTGGAAAAATTGAGTATGTTATTCAAGGGGTTGAAGTGTATGGAGTGGCAGTAAATAAAACGAAAACGAAATTATTTTAAAGGGATTAATAATCCCTAAAGAGGAAAACAATAGAACCACAAACACCTGAAGGGGCTTAAAGAAGAGAGAAATAAAATGATTTTTAAAAATAAAATAGGAAACAATACTAATTCTAATTCCCCTTTAGGGGTTAGGGGTTCTTTTTTGTTTTTGTTATTAATTAGTTTTCAATTACTGTCCGCTCAATCTCCAAAACGAGAATTGCGGTCGACCTGGCTTACAACAGTCTGGCGTTTAGACTGGCCATCAGTAACAGTGCCAAAAGCAACCGGTACGAATGATGCAGCACGTCAGGCAGCCATTTTACAGCAAAAAAATGAGTTGATTTCTATATTAGATTCATTGAAAGCTGCTAACATGAATGCTACGTTTCTTCAGGTCCGAAGCATGTGTGATGCCATGTATCAATCGTCCTATGAACCCTGGAGTTCATTTATATCGGGTGAACGCGGTGCCGACCCGGGTTATGATCCACTTGCATTCGCCATTGTGGAGGCGCATAAACGGGGTATTGAACTGCATGCCTGGTTGAATCCATATCGTTATTCGACTTCTTCTACAACACACGGTGAATTGCCAACCGATTATTATAATACGCATCGGGACTGGTTGCTTGCTTACGATAGTTATACAAAAATCCTAAATCCCGGATATCCGCAGGTTGTAATGCAAATAAAAAAAATAGTTGGCGAAATAGTCAATAACTACGATGTTGATGGAATTGTTTTCGATGATTATTTTTATGCTTATGGTGGAACAAGTGCAACTTTAGATTCTACAGCACAAAGATTATATAAACCTGCTGATAAAAATATTAATGACTGGCGACGTGAAAATGTAAACCGTATGATCGCAGGAGTCTATGATACAATACAGAAAGTGAAGCCTTATGTCACTTTTGGAGTGTCACCATTCGGTACCTGGACTACAGATGTAAATGTGGCTGCAAGTCGCGGTATACTTTTGCCAACAGGTGTTGGTGCAACCGGAAACATGTATGCCGAAATTTATTGTGATCCATTAGCCTGGCTTGAACAGGGAACTGTTGATTATCTTTCACCTCAACTTTACTGGACTACTTACAGCGCATATCCATATGGTGCATTAGCGTACTGGTGGTCCGATATTACAAATCGCTTCGGGAAACACTTTTATCCAAGTCATTCGCTTTCTTCTTTAGCAGCTTCAGCTCCTGCGGCTTCCGGGGTAGTAAAACTGCAAAATGAAAATATAAAGACTTCTTCACTTTCCACATTAGAGGTCATGGCTGTTAACCGGAAAACGTTATCCCGTTCCATGCGTGCTCCCGAAGCAACCAGTTTTGCTCCTTCTGAAATTGCCCTGCAAGTTGATTTCAACAGGAAAAGTGATTTGAATGATGCTCCGGGAAGTGTGTTTTATGCAACGGACAAGACCGTTAATACAACCGGTTTTATCAGCTACCTGAAGAAAAATATTTTCACACAGCCGGCATTATGTCCGGCAATAAGTTGGAAAGCAGCTGATAACCAAACTTTGGTAGAAAATATCAGCTTAACAGGTCAGACTTTGACCTGGTCATATTCAGCATCAAATATTCGATTTGCCGTTTATGCCGTTCCAAATGCAAACAGAAACGACACAGCAGTATTTTCTTCTTCTAAATATCTTTTGGGAGTTTCGTACAACCATCAATATGAATTGCCTGCAACTGTAAGTTCTGTGACACATAAAATCGCCGTTTCCGTATTGGACCGGTATGGAAATGAATTTTCACAACGGATTTTAGGAGAAAGTTTAACTACAACGGCTGCAACAGAATTGGCTTATCCGGTAGAGAACACTCAGGCTTTAATTCCCTGCGTTTTTAGATGGAACAGCGTTGCTGGAGTGGAGTCCTATGTCTGGC
>JAQTOL010000506.1 GCA_028748945.1 Paludibacter sp. | reverse complement strand
ATATATCAGCTGTTTCTGTTGTCCTCCAAACACGGTTCGTACACTTTGCGAAGCACAGGATTATGCCTACAGTCTCGGAAATAATGCTGTTTATTGTAATTTGTATGGTGGAAGTCAACTCGAAACATTATTAAATGGAAAAGACAACATCAAACTGACTCAAACTACCGATTATCCGTGGGACGGAAATATTAAAATATCGTTGGATAATACACAAAATAAAGTTTTTTCTCTATATCTTCGCATTCCCGAATGGTGTGATAAGGCAACGATTACTATCAATGCTAAAGCTTTTATAGCGGTAAATAAAGCCAATACTTATACAGAAATAAAGCGTAAATGGGAAAAAGGTGATGTAGTGGAACTGGTTTTAGACATGCCGGTTAAACTTATGGAATCGAATCCATTAGTTGAAGAAACCCGCAACCAGACTTGTGTGAAACGTGGTCCGTTGGTATATTGTCTGGAAGGAATGGATATTGACGGAGGAAAATCTATTGATGATGTGATGATTCCTGAGGATATAAAATTTACTCCACGTAGAACTGTAATTGCCGGAAGTTCTATCGTCGTGTTGGATGGAACAGCCAGGCTTGCCAATGAAGGTTCGTGGAAAAACACCTTGTATCGCCCGGTAGAAAAATCAGATAAATCCGTGAAAATAACACTGATTCCATATTACGCCTGGGGAAATCGTGGAAAAAGTGAAATGACGGTGTGGATGCCGTTGGTGAAATAAACCCCTAACCCCTAAAGGGGAATTAAAATAACTATGTATCATTTTCTTTTAAAGATTTAAAGAAATCTATGCACAAAATCTTCAATTTTCGAATCACCAAAGCCCCTTTTAGGGGGTGGGGGGTCGTTTTATTTTTTATGGTTTCACTTTCTTCTTTTGCCACCAATATTTATGTCTCCCCCACCGGAAAAGATACAAATAATGGATCTGCAGTAGCTCCCAAAGCAACTCTTTCGGCTGCTTTGCGTCAGGCACGTGAAATGCGCCGACTAAATGCTTCGGGAATTGAAAATGGCATTCAGATTGTACTGAAAGGTGGAACTTACTCGCAGTATGAACCGCTTTATGTCCGTCCCGAAGATAGTGGAACTGCTCAATCACCAACAACAATTTGTGGCACTGAAGGTGAGAGTGTCGTGTTAAGCGGGGGAGTGAAAATCACTAACTGGAAAAAAACCGATAAATTCTGGGTGGCTGATGTGCCCGATTTCAATGGCCGTCCGCTTGATTTCCGTCAACTTTGGGTAAACGGTAAAAAAGCTGTCCGTGCCCGCGATGTGATTGACTTTGAAAAGATGAATCGCATTCGAAGTTATGATCCGGCAAACGAAATACTTTGGGTTCCGGCAAAATCGGTGAAATCTATTCTGAAAGCACCTTATGCCGAAATGGTTTTGCACGAAATGTGGGTGGTTTCTTTTTTACGTATCAAATCTATCGAAATTCAAGGCGATTCGGCGGCAGTTCGCTTTCAAAATCCCGAAAGCAAATTGCAGTTCGAACGTTACTGGCCGCGCCCTATGGTTGCACCGGGACTGAATTCTCCTTTTTACCTTACTAATGCCATTGAATTGCTCGATCAACCCGGCGAATGGTTTCATGATATCAAAACCAACAAACTTTATTATATTCCGTTAGCCGGAGAAAATCCGAATCGGGACGAAATTGTAGCTCCGGCAATTGAAACACTGGTGCAGGTAGAAGGAACACTTGACAGACCTGTTGAAAATGTGATTTTCAAAAATATCACTTTTAGCCACACCACCTGGATGCGTCCTTCCGAAAAAGGTCATGTACCATTACAAGCCGGGATGTATGTTACCGAAGCTTACCGTATAGATCCGCAAATTGTTCGTGACGACAATAATTGCAAGCTGGATAATCAGGTTTGGCTTGAACGTGCTCCGGCTGCAGTTACAGTAAAATGTTCGAATAACATCAGTTTTTACAACTGTAATTTTGAACATCTTGGGTATTCAGGTTTGGATTATGTTTTTGGCGACCGTGGTGGAAAAGTACAGAACAGCACATTTACAGATATTGCCGGAAACGGAATTCTGGTTGGAAGCGTATCGCCCCCGTCATTTGAAACACATATACCGTATGTTCCGCATGATGAACGGGAAATTTGCGATGGACAACAAATTATCAATAACCGGATTACTGATGTAAGCAACGAAGACTGGGGTTGCGAAGGAATTTGTGCCGGTTATGTCAGCAATATCAATATTGAACACAACGATATCAGTGAAGTTTCGTATATGGGAATCACCCTGGGTTGGGGTTGGAACCAGACATTTAACCGTATGCACAACAACCGTGTTTTTGCGAATCATATCTGGCATTATGCCAAACACATGTATGATGTTTCGGGAATATATACATTGGGAATGCAACCAAAAACAGTCATTTCAGAAAACTACATTCACGATATTTATCATCCCGGCTATGTTCACGACCCGAATCACTGGTTTTATTTGTATACCGACGAAGGTTCATCGTGCATTACAGTAAAAAACAATTTTACCGAAGGAGAAAAATTCCTCCAAAACGCAAATGGTCCTAACAATTTATGGGAAAATAACGGACCGATGGTAAATGATAGTATAAGACAAAAAGCAGGATTACAAAAGTAAATTAGAAATTAAGAATCGGAAGATAGTATATCTCCATAACCAATAAAAATCTAATCACGCATTAAAATATCCAACAAAAAACACATGGAACATAAAAAAGGAAGTTTAAAAAGTACTATTGCTGTA
>JAQTOL010000505.1 GCA_028748945.1 Paludibacter sp. | reverse complement strand
TTAAAGTGCACATCCCCAAATGGATGGATCATCATAGCTTAGGGTTGATTCTTCGTTGTTCTCTATCTCAGGATAACCTAATGAAAGTAGCATTTCCGCAATTTCTTTCCGGCTTATTTCATCGGTGTGCGTTACAACCACTTCTCCTTTTATCTGATCAATTTCAGCCCCGAAAACTCCACGTAAGGTACCCAGACTCTTGAGTGTTTTATTGGTACAGGTCATGCAATCCGATTTCGATATTATAAATGTGCTAACCATGACTTTTATTTATTCGGTTCGTATTTCTCTGTCTTAATAATTGTCTTATCTTCTTTGCGAACAGGTGTCTCGCAACTTCCTCCCGGACAACTGATATTAAATATTGCCTGCGAACCTAATATCACTGCTCCAAAAAGGTACAATGATTCGCGGTTATAATAATAAGCGATACCCAGTGCTACGGACAAAACAAGGCGAATTATGCGTGCAGTGCCCCAGTCTTTAAAATAATTTTTAATTTGTTCCACGTTCTTTCTTTTTAAACATATCTAATAATAAATACCCTAATACTGCACCGTAAATCATACTTATATAAGGATTTGAGGTAATTGGACAAGTGCCACTCGTACAGCCCACAAAATAATAATAGGCAAATCCGCCGCCTGCTCCGAGTACCGAACCGATTATTTTTAAAATATTCTTTTTGATAAATTCTTTCATTTTTGAGAGTGTTAATTGTAGATTCTGCAATGTATATATATACATATATTCATATAAATGATAAAATCAGACTGCTTTAAACACAGTTACAGGTTCTTATGCAATCAATGATTTGGACCATTTGTTTGTTTTTCAAAGAATAATAACAGTTTTTCCCATCCCTGCGGCAGTTCAGAATCCCTTTTGCCCGCATATCGGTCAGATGATGTGAAAGCAATGACTGTTCACAATTTAATTGCTCGCCTAATTGTGAAACGTTCATTTCTTCCTGTTCCGACAAGATGGAGATGACACATAAACGGGTGCCGTTCGAAATAGCTTTTAATGTATATGCGGCTTCTTCCATTTTTATTATATCCTGTTTTTCATTCATGGTTTGAAATTTTCTGCAAATATATGAACATATATTCATATGAGCAAAACATTTTTCGTTTTTTTATGAAAAAAGGGTTCAATTTGGTAAGTATAAAAAAAAACGGTGAGTTTCCGCTCTTTTTTAATGACTAATTTTAAAGAATAAAGTATCTTTGTAAGCTAAAAATAATCCGATGAGTCATTCGATTACAAAGATATGTACAGATTTTATTCCTGAATTGAATAATGCAATAGCAGAACAAACGGCAGAAACAATTTTTGTACTAACCGATGAAAATACCCGTAAACTCTGTTTGCCGGCATTGATGCAGTCCGAAAAATTACAGGGATGTCACGTAATTAGCATCCCGAGTGGAGATGAAAATAAGAATGTTGAGTCAGCTGTGGAGATATGGAAGTATTTAAGTGAAAACGGAGCTACCCGTAAATCATTGATAATTAATGTGGGTGGTGGAATGATAACCGATATCGGGGGATTTACCGCTTCAACATTTAAACGTGGACTGCGTTATATAAACGTATCAACAACTTTGCTGGGTGCTGTGGATGCTGCTACAGGAGGGAAAACCGGAATTAATTTTTTAGGATTAAAAAATGAAATCGGAGTTTTTGCTCCGGCCGAAACGGTTTTGATTCATGTTGATTTCTTCAAAACGCTGAACGACGAAAATCTTCGGTCGGGTTATGCGGAAATGGTGAAACATGCCCTGATTGATACCCGGGATGAATGGGAAAGTGTTTTGAAATTCGATCTGGAAAAAATAGATTTTGCTAAATTGAAAATATTAGTAACCAGAAGTATCCGAATTAAAGAGCGGATTGTTGAAGAAGATCCGTTCGAAGCGAATATACGTAAAGCGCTTAATTTGGGTCATACTTTTGGCCACGCTTTTGAAAGTTATTCGTACAAAACAGAGAAACCGGCTTTGCATGGGTATGCAGTTATGTGGGGGCTTTTATGCGAATTGTATTTATCACATATAAAATTGAATTTTCCAAAAGAAGATTTACTTCGACTTAAGTATTTGATTAAAGAATATTATGGTAGTTTTGTGTTTCATTGTCAGCAATACGAAACTCTTTTTGAGTTGATGACACACGATAAGAAAAACGATTCGAAGGAGATCAACTTTACCTTGTTGGCTGATGTTGGCGATATTCGTATCAATCAAACTGCAACAAAGGAAGAAATTTTTGAATGTTTTGACTTTTTCAGAGAAGGATAAAAACATTTACGATTTACACATTTACAATTTACAATTTACAATTGAAGAAATGAAAAAGACTTTGATAATAGGAGCAAGCAATAATCCCGAACGGTATGCGTATAAAGCAGCCGAACGATTGTTGGCACACGGTCATGAAATTGAATTACTCGGACTAAAAGCTGTTGAGGTTTTTGGAAAAACTGTTGATACGGAACGTAAAATGTACAAAGGAATTGACACGGTAACGCTTTACGTAGGACCCAGAAATCAACCGGAATATTATGAGTATGTATTGTCGTTGAAACCCAAACGGGTGGTTTTTAATCCGGGTACAGAAAACGAAGAGTTCGAAAATTTATTGACAAAAAATGGCATTATCGCCGAAGAAGCCTGTACCTTGGTACTGCTTGGAACAGGACAATATTGAGTACCCCTAACCCCTAAAGGGGATATAAATAGGGTATTATAAAATGATTTACAAATAAAAAAATAAAATAGTTCCCCT
>JAQTOL010000504.1 GCA_028748945.1 Paludibacter sp. | reverse complement strand
ACTGATGAAATCAAACGAAATATAAAACTACTTGGAAACAAAGGTGATTTTGACTTTGTTATAACCGAAATAGGTGGTACAGTAGGCGATATTGAATCATTACCATATATTGAAAGCGTTCGTCAGTTAAAATGGGAAATGGGGAAAAACTGTCTGATTATTCACTTAACTTACGTACCCTATCTGGCTGCTGCTAAAGAATTAAAAACAAAACCAACCCAACACTCGGTTAAAGCATTACAGGAGCAAGGTGTTCAGGCTGACATTCTGGTTCTGAGAACAGAACATAATATATCCATTGACATTCGGAAAAAAGTAGCGCTGTTTTGCAATGTGGAACAAAGTGCCGTTATGCAATCCATTGACGTTCCGACTATTTATCGTGTGCCATTGAATATGCAACAAGAAAAGTTGGATGAAGTGGTGCTGACCAAAATGGGATTCGATTTGGATAAAACTCCGGCTGCCGACATGGACAAATGGATCGAATTTGTTGAAAAACTGGAAAATGCAAAAGAAGAAGTTCGTATTGGTATTGTTGGAAAATATGTTCAATTACCCGATGCTTATAAATCCATTTCAGAATCCTTGCTTCATGCAAGTGCCTACAATAACAAAAAACTAAAATTAGAATTGATTCTTTCGGATAAGCTTACTACAGAAACTGTTGAAAAGAAACTTTCAAGTCTGAACGGAATTATTGTTGCGCCGGGTTTTGGTCAAAGAGGTATGGATGGAAAATTTGTGGCATTGAAATATGCCCGTGAAAACAACATCCCCTGCTTAGGAATATGTATGGGTATGCAAACTATGTCCATCGAATTTGCCCGGAATGTACTGGGTTATCCCGATGCAAACAGTACTGAAATAGATCCAAATACCACTCATAATGTAGTGGATATAATGGAAGAACAAAAGAACATTCTTGATTTAGGTGGAAGCATGCGTTTAGGAGCTTTTAAATGTAAATTAAAAAAAGGCACTAAAGTATATGATATTTACAAAAAGGAAAATATCAGCGAGCGTCACCGCCATCGGTATGAGTTTAATAATGCTTTCAAAGAGGATTTTGAAAATGCAGGTATGATTTGTAGCGGATTAAACGAGGAATCAAATTTAGTGGAAATTATTGAATTAACATCTCATAAATGGTATATTGGTGTTCAATTCCACCCCGAATACAGTAGTACTGTAGTTAAACCTCATCCATTGTTTATCAGCTTTATGAAAGCTGCTATTGATAAAGCCTGAAAGTTTAAAACTTAGGATTGTGAAGTTTCAAAATTTTTGCGTTTTATTATTTGAAAAAATTAAAAAAGACAAATAATTTCCAATGTTTAACTTGAAACTATCTTCGTTAAAAATTGGAAATTAAAAATTGGAAATTAAAAAAGTATGGATAAAAATACGATTTATGGATTTGTGTTGATAGCACTGATTATTATTGGGTTTTCGCAATTGACAAAAAAATCCGATAAGGAAATTGCTGCCGAAAAACGATACAACGATTCAATAGCTTTGGTGGAACAAGCCAAAGTAAAAAGCATTCCAACCGAAAGTACAGCAAAAGAGGCTGTTTTAGCTGATTCAACCGTCAAAACCGACACGGCATCAGTAGTCAATACTTACGGTGATTTCAGCGCTTCGGCAAAAGGAGACGAAAAATATTTCATTCTCGAGAATAAACTTGTAAAACTTACAATTAGCAGTAAAGGAGGACGGATATGCGATGCTCAATTGAAAAATTACCGCACACACGACTCATTGCCATTAATTTTATTCAACGAGCAAGAAAGTAGCATGGGCTTTACGCTGGTTACCAATAATAACCGCGTATTAAACACGACCGATTTATATTTTGAGCCCGTTTCTACAATCACAAAAGATTCAGCAGGAAATCAAACTTTAATTATGCGTTTGAAAACGTCGGGCACTGCTTATATGGATTTTGCCTATACTTTACCAGCTGATAATTACATGCTTGGTTTTGGGATTAAAGCCTACGGTATGAACACAGTTATGCCTTTGGGAATTAATTCGCTGGAAATGCAGTGGTCAGCAAAAATCAGACAACAGGAAAAAGGAAGGAAGTTTGAAGAACGCTACTCTTCACTCGAATATAAATACGTGGCTGATGATGTTGAAAAGCTTAGTGAAAGCAAAAGCGATGAGAAAAAACTGGATAATAAAGTAAAATGGGTTGCATTCAAAGACCAGTTCTTCAGTAGTATTTTAATATCCGACGATGCTTTTACTTCTACAACGCTGAAAAGTGTTTTTGAAAATGACAGTTCGAAATATCTAAAATCCTTTAATGCAGACATGACGGTGGCTTTTGACCCCAGTGGAAAACAACCAACTAATTTCCAAATCTATTTCGGACCGAATCAGTATAAAATTCTTTCGGCTTATGACAAAGGAGTCAAGTCTGATTTGAAATTACGATTAAACAAACTTATACCGTTAGGTTGGGGTATCTTTGGCTGGGTTAACCAATTTGCCATTATTCCAATGTTTAATTTGTTCAGCCGTTTTATGAGCAATTTTGGTTTGATTATTTTGTTGATGACTGTTGTTATTAAATTGGTACTTTTCCCTTTGACTTATAAATCCTATATGTCGAGTGCTAAAATGCGGGTGTTGAAACCGGAAATTGACGAAATAAATGAACGTATCCCTAAAGAAAAAGCTGCCGAACGACAAAAGGCAACCATGGATTTATATGGAAAGGTCGGAGTAAGTCCGATGAGCGGATGTATTCCGTCCTTGTTGCAAATGCCAATTTTATTTGCT
>JAQTOL010000503.1 GCA_028748945.1 Paludibacter sp. | reverse complement strand
AGAAAGTAAAAAACGCCAGTATTTTTTGAAAGCCGAAAGAAAAGATCAACATGCATTCAGTTTATATTTCAATACAACTGCAACACAACTACCGGAGATTAAGCCACTCAATTTCGAATGGGAAGGTAAATATATTCTTCAAAAAAACAACACCCTGGATAGTCTGACTTATTGGATAACCGATCCGAAGGTTTGGGAAACCGACACATTGCAAATGACAATGACTTATCTTAAGACGGATTCACTTTTTCACTTGAATCCGGTGACAGATACATTAAATGTGTCAATGCGAAAAATCAGGATTAATCCAAAGGCAAAATCAGCTAAAAAAGGATCTCCGGATACGGAAACCAAAGTGTTTAAATTTACGAACAACGTTGCTCCTACTTTCGAACTTTACAATCCAATCGTACTCCGGTTCGAAACTCCGTTATCGGAATTGGACATTTCCAAAATAAAATTAAGTCAACTGATTGATACAACTTATAAGAGCATTCCTTTTAAGTGGCATCAACTTGATTCAACTAAAATGAGCTACTCAATAGATTATAAATGGGTTCCGGAAATGTCTTATGAAATCGCCATAGATTCGGCGGCTTTTAAAAGCATTTACGATGATATCAGTAATAGTTTTATATCTAAATTTAAAATCCGTTCGTTGGAAGAATATTCCAGTGTGAAACTGATTTTAGCAAATCACAATCCAAAATCAGTACTTCAAATTCTCGACACCAAAGACAACGTTTTGCAATCTAAACCCGCATTAGAAAAAGGAACAAGGTTCGAATACCTGAAACCGGGCGATTATTATGTGCGTATGTTTATTGATGAAAATGGAAACGGAAAATGGGATGTAGGAGATTTAACCACCAGGCGCCAACCGGAAGAGGTTTATTATTATCCGAAGAAACTCAGCCTTATGGCTAACTGGGAATTCGAGGAAACATGGGACTACCTGCAGGTACCGCTATTACAACAAAAACCCATTGAGCTGATTAAAGCAACTTCGACAAAAAAACAATAAAATCGGATTGTAAACATTTCAAAATTGGAAGACCAAATTCAATAGAATTCTCTTGAATTTGGTCTTCTTTTGCTCACATTTATTATTTGTGTGCAAAACAAATGGATTTTATTCTCCTTATTTTTAGCCAATTAAAAGTATTTATCCATATTCAGTCAATTTTTCCACATTTATTATTTGATGCTACAATAAATAATCTGTACTTTTGCCCTCAATTGCAATGCCGACATTACAAAATGAGTCAACTAATAGAACATACAGGAATAATCAATCACATCGAAGGCAATCACATTCGTGTGTCCATCATACAATTATCTGCTTGCAGTAGTTGTCATGCAAATGGTGCATGTTCTGCTTCCGATATGGATGAAAAATTTATTGATGTTGATAGTTCAGACAGCACTCTTAAAGTTGGCGACAGGGTCAATCTTTACGGTCAGAGTTCCATGGGACTGACGGCCGTATTATTGGCATTTGTCATTCCCTTTTTACTTATTCTTGTCACTTTAATCGTTTTACGCGACTACGTTGCGAACGAAGCACTCTCCGGCACCATAGCCCTTTCAATGCTTATTCCCTATTACATTATACTTTCATTTTTCAATAAAAAAATGAAATCCAAATTCCGTTTTTATATCAAAAAGGAATTGGCAGTTTGACACAAAAATATTTTGTGTTGAGGGAATATGTTATGAATTGAAATTAAAGTAAATACATCTCAATGAATTTAATTCTTATATCTTTAATTACCCTGGTGATTGTGGGTACTTTATCTGCTGTAATTCTCTTTTTTGCATCGAAAAAATTTGAAGTTTACGAAGATCCCCGTATTGATGAAGTTGAACTTGCATTGCCTGCAGCCAATTGCGGAGGTTGTGGTTTTCCAGGTTGCAGAGGGTTTGCCAACGCCTGTGTAAAAGCCGATTCGTTGGATAATTTACTTTGTCCGGTCGGAGGAACTCCTACTATGGAAAAAGTAGCGGCTATCCTGGGGAAAACCGCCGGTCAGGGAGATGCAACTGTTGCTGTGGTTCGATGTGGTGGAACTTGCGACCTTCGTCCGCGTACCAATCAATATGATGGTGTAGGTTCATGTGCCATAGCCCATAATTTGTATGGCGGAGAAACAGCTTGCTCCTGGGGTTGCCTTGGTCTGGGCGATTGTGTAATATCCTGTAAATTTGATGCGATCTATATTAATCCTGAAACTTTGTTGCCGGAGGTGGATGAAGAAAAATGTACTTCATGTGGTGCTTGCGTAAAAGCTTGTCCGAAAGCAATTATTGAACTACGTAAAAAAGGAACGAAATCGCGCAGGATTTACGTAAATTGTGTCAATCAGGACAAAGGAGCTGTGAATAAAAAAGCTTGCGAGGCAGCTTGTATCGGTTGCTCCAAATGCGTGAAGGAATGTGCTTTTGATGCCATAACTGTTACAAATAATTTGGCTTATATTGATCCAAATAAATGTACTTTATGCCGCAAATGTGTAGCTGTCTGTCCGACTTCGGCAATTATAGAATTAAACTTTCCACCCCGAAAAGTCAAAGTTCCGACTAAAGAAGCAGAACTCGAACCCTCCAACTAGAAAGTACAGATAAATAAACGGTCAATCAGTTGTTTTAGACTTTTGATATTAGATTTTATAAAAAATGAGAACATTTAAAATGGGTGGTGTACACCCGAAAGAATATAAATTTTCCGCCGGCAAAGAGACTAAAATATCTTTATTGCCTAAACAGGCTATCATCCCGCTCGGGCATTATCTTGGG
>JAQTOL010000502.1 GCA_028748945.1 Paludibacter sp. | reverse complement strand
CTTCCGCTTTCGGAATTCAGAATGACGGTTTCGCTATCCTGCTTTTCCTGAAAGTTGTGATAAATAATGGAGCCGATGGTGCTGATATTTAATACAGCAAGCATTACAATTGCCCAGATTAATATTTTTGTCTTATTCATTATCGTCTGAATTATATAAAGTGAAACTTTCAATTTCACTGTCGTTAATTGTCATTCCGGCATATTGTTCCTGATTCGTAACATACATACCTCCAAGTTGAAAACCAATCATGAGAACTACTGCAATGCTGGCAGCTACGGCAAGATTTACCCAAAGCGTTGTTTTTTTTCGTTCAACAGGTGATGCAATGCTTGCCATAATCTTTGAAGAAAGGTAAGGATTTATCTCCGTTTGTTTTTCACGGGTTATAAAATCATTTATGTAATCTTCTGTTTTCATGTTTCTGCTTGTTTTATTATTAGACCAACTAAATTTTATTTTCCTATTAGCTGTCCCAGTTTCTTTTGTAAATTTATTTTCCCCCGTTGCAAATGTTGTTCAACTGCCCCTTCCGAAATTTGCATGATTTGTGCAATTTCCTTTTGAGATAAGTCATCGTATTTGCTCAAAACGAATGCTGTTCTCTGTTTTTCAGGCAAAGAATCTATGGCATTCCGGATAGCTGTTTCGCGTTCGGCGTCTATTAATTCTTCAACCGGATTCCTGTTTTCCCCGGCTTTGTTAAATAGATTTTGCATCATGTCTTCTGCAAATTGTATAATTCCTCTGCTTTTCGTCTTGTTGAGGTGATTCAAACAGATATTGACAGTTATACGGTATAGCCAGGTCGAAAACGCTGCATTTCCCTGATAACTGTCCAACGATTGGAAAACCCGAATGAAAACTTCCTGTGTCAAATCTTCGGCATCCTCCTTTATATGCACAAAACCCAAAGCAGTACGAAATACACTGGATTGATGTTTTTCAACCAATCGTTTGAATTCGTTTGTTCTTCCTGCCTGAATGCTTTGTATTATTTCTATGTCGTGCATAAATTTGTTAGCCTTTGATATGTTTAGACAGCTGATCTATTTATTTCCTACTAATTTGAAATCTTTTTTTTATGTTATATTTGAATTCTGTATCCGCACATAAGCCTGAGTGCATTCTCATGAAGGTTCGATTGCATATTTGTAAATAAAAAAAATGCTAATGCAACAGCTTGTGCAAAAATAATATATTTTTGACATCTAGCTAATTACAAAATCAAAGTTAGATAAAATCCGGCTTCAAATATTTATTTTTGAAAAAGGTTTTATAAAAAGTTATTTTTTGACTAACTTTGTCGCCGTTTCGGATGGATTAGCCCGGAAGAAACAGCATTGACTTCGTAGCTCAGCTGGTAGAGCAACAGACTCTTAATCTGTGGGTCGTGGGTTCGAACCCCACCGGGGTCACTTTTAAATGATTGACTATAAGATTTATCCGCCTTATCCGGATGTTTTTTACTGTAGATTTATTGTTATGAATTAGCTTATTCAATCAGAAATAAAAAGGATCAGAGTTCAAAGCTAGTAAAATAAACGACTCATTCTTACCAAGAATTAAAAAGGACCTGTAATTAATTTTACGGGTCTTTTTTTGTTAAATAAGTGCAAATTCAAAAATAGTGCTCACTTTTTATTGATTTGTGTAATTATTTCATATTTTTGTGTCCTCTTTAAATTGAAACTAAAAAATTATTACTTATGATTCAGGAAAACTTCATCCGTCTTATTGAAGACACTTTTCGAAATAACTGGGAATTACCTGCCTATAGTGATTATGGTGAAAGTACTACATTGACTTATGCTGATGTTGCCAAACGAATTGCCAAAATTCATATATTATTCGATCAATGTAAGATAAAACCCAATGATAAAGTTTCATTAATAGGTAAGAATAATGCTAATTGGGCTATTGCTTATCTGGCCACTGTAAGCTATGGAGCAATTGTAGTTCCTATTCTTCAGGATTTCAATCCCAATGATGTGCATCATATTACAAATCATTCCGAATCTGTTTTACTTTTTACAGGTGATAGTATTTGGGAAAATCTGGAAGAAGAAAAACTTACAACTCTTAAAGCCGTATTTTCACTGACAAGTTTCAATTGCATTACCTTATTAAATAAGGAAACGAGACCCGAAGGTTCAGAATCAGAAGTCTACGAACAACTTGTCATCAAATATCTTCAACCGGAATACATTAATAGTTTATTCCATGTAAAATATCCGCATGGTTTTCATCGTGATGATGTAAGATATATTGACAAACCAAACAGTGAAGTTGTTTCAATAAATTATACTTCCGGTACAACCGGTTTCAGCAAAGGGGTATTGACAACCGGAAATGCTATGGCAGGTAATATCACTTTTGGAATAAGTACCGGCATTATTGCCCCACGCTATAAAATAATTTCTTTTTTACCATTAGCCCATTCCTACGGATGTGCATTTGAATTTCTCACTTCAACCTGTATGGGTTGTCATATCCATTTTATTGGAAAAGTGCCATCTCCCAAGATTTTGTTGACTGCATTTGCCGAGATAAAACCGAATGTTGTTTTTCTGGTGCCGCTGATTGTTGAAAAGATTTATAAAAAACAAATTCAACCCTTGCTCGCCAAACCTTCCATGCGTTGGGTTTTAAGTATTCCTTTTCTGGATCAACCGGTGCTGGCACAAATCCGAAAAAAGCTTATGGATGCATTTGGAGGTGAGTTTTCACAAATCGTAGTTGGCGGATCTCCATTAAATGCGGAAGTAGAAGAGTTTTTGAATAAAATTAAATTTCCATA
>JAQTOL010000501.1 GCA_028748945.1 Paludibacter sp. | reverse complement strand
TCTGATAAAACGTACTAAGTTTTTATTTTAAACTTTGAAAACGGAATGATTAATTCATTCCGTTTTCTTTTTTATCGGCAAGATTATGTAACTTTGCACAAGAAAGTTTCAATATCCATGTCTTTAGAACAACAAGCATTTTAGACTTCATTTGAAAATATACCTGAAAATACTATGAATAAGACAGCGTTACTTGGAAAGACATTAAATGAATTGAAGACAATTGTTTCCGAATTGGGAATGCCATCGTTTACTGCCAAACAGATTAGTGAATGGCTCTATAAGAAACGTGCTTTCAGTATCGATGAGATGACCAATATCTCAGTCATGAACAGAATATCGCTAAACGAGCGATATGAATTAGGACGTACATTACCTGTTCAGGCGGCAGCATCGACTGATGGAACTGTGAAATATCTCTTCAAAACCAGTGGCGGTCATTTTATTGAAACTGTCTATATTCCTGAAGAAGACAGGGCAACGCTTTGTGTTTCATCACAGGTTGGTTGCAAAATGGGCTGTCAGTTTTGTATGACCGGCAAGCAAGGTTTTATTGCCCAACTGACTACTGCCGAAATACTGAATCAAATATTTTCCATTCCTGAAGCTGAAAAACTGACCAACCTGGTTTTTATGGGTATGGGTGAACCTTTCGACAATACATTACCTATGCTTCAATCATTGGAAATCCTGACAGCTGATTATGGCTATGCATGGAGTCCCCGTAGAATAACCGTTTCGTCCGTCGGATTAATTCCGGGAATGAAGGTGTTTTTAGAAAAATCAAATTGTCATCTGGCAATAAGCCTGCATTCTCCATTTTCTCAGAGTCGGTTGGAATTAATGCCTGTCGAAAAAAGCTATCCCTTAAGTAGTGTGCTTGAAGAGCTTCGTAAACACGATTTCAGTAAACAACGACGCGTTTCATTTGAATACATTTTATTCGATGGCATAAATGATAGTATGCGTGATGCGGTTGAACTGGTTAAGATATTAAGAGGAATTGATTGTCGTGTGAATTTAATCCGCTATCATACCATCCCGGGAGTTAATCTGAAAGGTTCAGGGACTGAAAAAATGACATTCTTCCGCGACTATCTGACTAATAACGGGGTTACGGCAACTATCCGGCGTTCTAGAGGTGAAGATATCGATGCTGCTTGTGGTATGCTGTCAACCCTGGAAAAGGAGAAAAAAGAGTCTGAAATCTAATAACGGAAGATTCTGGTCTCTTTTGTTTTTGATATTTAATTTTCCGTGATTTTATTTACTTGTCATCAACCGTTTTTTATAATATGAGACAATACTTTCAAAAGGTACTTCTTATTGTTTTGCTGATATGTGGAACAAATTTAACGATATTTGCTCAAAAAAATATTGAGATTCAAATTTCAGATTCACTAACCGTAATTGCAAATAGTTATACCTGGGTAGGAAGAGTGGATTTGAGCAGTTTTGCAATTAATGAAAAATATCATAAAATAACAGTAAAAGCAGGCGATAAATTCAGTACAATACCTTTTCGTCCCGAAAATGTGAAAAGAATTTACGATGCCATTGAAAAGATACTCCCCTCCAAATATAAAGGTTTTGCGCTGAGCTGTCAGGTGGACAATAAAAACATTGAAGATCTGATACCAAATTTCTACCGTAACGGAAATTATGATGTTCAACGGCAGTTTCAAATACCACCGCTTTCGGTTCCTCTGGTTACTAATAAATCACTTCCATATCAGGTAAATAAAGGATTGCAAAACCGGCATATTGCGCTTTGGCAAAGCCATGGCTGGCATTATGATCAGAAACTGGCCCGTTGGGAATGGCAGCGTGCGCGTGTTTTTCAAACTGTGGAAGATTTATACACACAATCGTATGTCTTACCCTTTTTAGTTCCGATGCTCGAAAATGCCGGAGCTAATGTTTTACTTCCCCGCGAACGTGACACACAATTGAATGAAGTAATTGTGGATAATGATTCCAAAGACAGGACATCACGTTACCGGGAATACAATGACAGGAAAAGTTGGAAGTTGGGTGACAGTAAAGGTTTTGCAAATTTAAAAAAATTCTATACACAAGGTGAAAATCCTTTTACTCTTGGAACGTACCGTGTTATTCCGGTTGTCGATGATGCCGATGAATCGAGCCGAGCGGAATGGATGCCTAATATTCCGGAAACAGGGCGTTATGCGGTTTATGTTTCGTACAAAACGCTCGAAAATAGTAGTTCAAAGGCATTGTACACCGTATATCACAAAGGTGGAAAAACAGAATTTGCCGTGAATCAAACCATGGATGGCGGAACCTGGTTGTATCTTGGACAATTCTATTTCGATAAAGGCAGGAATAATCAGGATAAGGTTGTGCTCACTAATCTGGATTCTGAAGACGGAAAAGTAGTAACAGCCGATGCCGTAAAATTTGGAGGAGGTATGGGAAATATTGCAAGAGCTCCGAATGTTGAAGGGATCACCTCCAATCTGAAAAGTTCGGACAGTCTTGAAACCACAAAAGATCTTATTATTCCAGCAAGCACTTTTTATGAACCCGAAATAAGCAATTACCCACGCTATACCGAAGGTGCCCGCTATTGGCTTCAGTGGGCCGGTATGCCGGATAGTATTTACAGTAAGAGCGAAGGAAAAAATGATTATACCGATGATTTTCAGTCACGGGGCTTTTGGGTGAATTATCTGATTGGGGGTTCGTCGGTTGATCCCAACAAGGAAGGTTTACATGTACCAGTGGATTTGGCGCTGGCTTTTCATTCCGATGCCGGCACAACCTTAAACGATTCAATTATC
>JAQTOL010000500.1 GCA_028748945.1 Paludibacter sp. | reverse complement strand
TTCCTGAGATTTTCAATGTCATTATGTGGAAATACAAACCGTTTCCCTATATGTAACCTTAACCCGTCCAAAATACAGGCATGTGATTCGGAGTCATAGACAACTACATCTTTACGATCCAGTAATGTATCAATAATGGATAACATTCCCTGATACCCGAAATTCAATAAATATGCTGTAGGTTTATGTACAAATGTAGCGAGCTTTTGTTCCAGTTCCTTGTGATATTTTGTATCTCCAGACATCATTCTGGCACCCATTGGATAAGCCATCCCATATTTCAATGCACTTTCAGCATCAGCTTTCCTGACTTCAGGATGATTTGCCAAACCAAGATAATTGTTTAAACTCCATGTTAATACTTCTTTACCATTAAATTTCATCCTCGGTTCGATTTCCCCTTCTAATTGAGGAAACATAAAATATCCGTCTGCCTTTTGTTGATATTGTTCCAAAGGGCCTTTAGCAGCTTTCATTCTGTCAAAAATATCTATCATAATGTTGATTTTATAATGATTATATTGTAATATGTCTGTATTTTTATATTCTTGTAAATTTTGATTTTCGATCTGCAGAGATCTTCAACCACAAAGATAAAGGATATACCAATAGACTTTAATAAATTTGAAAAAGTAACACTATAAAAATATAAAAATAAAACATAATTCATTTAAAAGTCTTTCAGATGAAGAAACCAGTTTGACAGCTCATTACTCCTGAATTCTATCGGGAAGTAGGGAACGAGATTAGCTCTGCGTGTGCTAAAGAAACCATTTGAGCAAAATTATACTTTTTGTCATATACAATAACACCACTTTTGAAATTGGATTCCAAAAGTGGCGTTATACTTGATTATCAATATCATCTGTTCATATCTGAAACAAAACAATCAATATTATTGATATTTTTGCTGAAACAGAATCAGTGAACTATCTAAACATTGTTTTCTTATACTATATTTGTACAACTAAATATTTTGATACACTCCAGAATTTTGAAGGATTGGTAATTTTAATTGTAATATTTTTATCGGCACCCGTTTCAAGAATATAACTGTTTTGGGGATGAGATGAAAGAATTTTTACGCTCTTACTGTTGGTAGCTATCGTTGAAATACTTCGCAAGTCCACCTTTGTAAAGCTTTTTTGATTGAAATCACTTTCCATAACTGTTTTCGACTGAAAGAGACCGCCACCAGATACAATTTTAGCTTCTTTAAGTTGTTTTGCGGAGGCAACACAATACCATACCGTATTCATATCCGTGTCCTGACCCTTTATAGTAGTTTGCTGATCGGCGATATTTTTACTTTGATCACTCACGGTAGTGGTAAGTTCATCAATTTTAATGTTTTTCTGAACGAGCTCTGCCTGTAAGGATTCAACCAGAATACCTTGTGCGTCAAGTTCGCTTTGCAAACGATTAATCGTTTCCATTAATGCACTGTTTGCTTTCATTTTTTTAGACTCCAAACGACGAAGTTCAGCAATTTTAGCTTTGTTTTTTTCCATGCTCTCTTTAATAGCATTCATTTGAACTCCTATCACTTTTTTTCTGTCGGCTGTTGTATTTTCTACTCCTCTCAGGTCAACTTTCATTTGCTTTTCATTTTGACTTATTTCAGTAAATCCTGCTTCAATGTCATTTAAGAGGGCAATTGTCTGGTTGTAATTGGAATCTAAGGCTTGCTTTTCTATTGCAAGTGAATCACGTTGAGCAACGGCAGTTTTGTATTTTTCAGAATTTTCAACACACGATGCCGTT
The DNA here is from genome assembly GCA_028748945.1 of Paludibacter sp. GTDB lineage: Bacteria > Bacteroidota > Bacteroidia > Bacteroidales > Paludibacteraceae > Paludibacter. The sequence goes on along the minus strand of JAQTOL010000500.1, from coordinate 1,059 downwards.
AGGAATGCGAGTGCTACAATAGTTACATAAAATTTGATTGCTTTCATTTTTTTTTGAGTTTAATGGTTTGTAATATGATTGAAGAAATATAATTGTACTGATTAATGCGTTGATTTGTGATGCTTTTATAAATGATTTATAATATTCTGACAAAGTTCGGTAACTTTTGAATATCAGAAGTTACATAATAATGAATTTTTATTATATAATTCACACATTTAAAGTACAATTAATCAATATGCTATCAGGCTGAGAGGGAGGAGATCTGATATCTTAGAAATAAAACAATATTGCAGAGTTTATATAAATTAATTTCCCGGATTTTTATTGAAATAAAAAAGGCCGAATGTTACATCCGACCTATATTAAACAGTAAGAGGGTGCCTTGACGACACCCTCTTTTGAACATAAAACAATTTGTTAATATCTTTATATACTGATGAAAACACCTAAAGTTTGATTTGGATCTGTTTTAATAAGTCGGATATTATCGGACTTACATCCGCCGTCCACCTATCCGCTTCAGATTCATTTTCCGTTCCGTTTTACCGTTCCGTCAAACGTTCTTCCGCCTGATTAGCTTTTAGCAGCCATATCTGTCTTTGATTCGTTTTTTACTTTACAAAATCAGGCTCATTGTGTGCAGCTTTTTACAAAACTACTTCTTAACAATCTCCCGATCGGATCAGGCTTCAATTTCAAATGATTACTCACTTAATTTTAAAACCTGTTGGGGTAAAGTATGTGTTTCAACCCTTTATCCTTTTACAGATTCACGGTTAAATCATTTCAATTCAAAAACTCAAATCACCCGTCAATAGTAATTGAAATCTGCATTTTTACTTTCATTGTTGCCAACGGAAATATTTTCGGATCAATACTGTACGCTATCATTTCGACATTCAAGGCTTACCGCTATTTGCATAGCTTCGAATTCCATATAATGACCGTATCTTTGCAGATACTTTCATTAGCATGGATTTACCCTGAAACCGTTACTCTCCGACGCCCCTGAAGGTTTCGCAACTAAGAATGGAAACCATTCTCAATCCCTTACCC
>JAQTOL010000499.1 GCA_028748945.1 Paludibacter sp. | reverse complement strand
CATCCCGATGGACAACTGGAACTGGAAACCGAAACAGGTGAACGGAAAGGATACTATTTCAAGGAAGTCAATTTTGTGATTTGATTGGTTGACTGGTTAATTAGTTGACTGGTTAATTAGTTGATTGGTTAATTAGTTAATTCGTTGATTAGTCAATTAGCTAATTAGTCAATTGGAAGATTAACACTGAGAAGTTTTACTAATCAACTAATCAACTAATCTCATCTTCAAATCATCTCACTTTAACTCTCTTTCTCCTCTATTTCTTCAAAATCAACATATTCTCCTTCTTTTTTATCAAATATCTTGGATTTCCCGGCAGGTTGTTCGAAATCCTGCGATGGCGTGCCTGACGGATTCTTGCCTTTCCCGAAAGTGAATATGGAGCGTAAAAATCCCAATACGGCAACAACAATAAAGATGCCGATAAAAAGAATAAAGATGAATATAAAAAATAAAAAACTCATAAAATTGATAATTTAAATACTTACTCCCGATAGATATCGGGAGTACCATTGGAAATGGTAATTCTTTGTTAGTTGCACGGGATATTAAGTTGCTTAGAACACTTCTTTTGCCACGCGTTTCACACTTTGAGTAGCCATCATGCTGTAAAAATGGATACTTTTTACACCGTGATTTTTCAGGTCCAGCGCTTGTTGCGTACACCATTCAACACCCACTTCAGCAGCTTCGTCATCCGATTTGCATTTACGTAATTCCGCTGCAAATTCTTCCGGTATATCGGTATTGAAAATTTTCGGTAATACCGTCAACTGATTGGCCAGCGTGATGGGTTTAATACCCGGAATAATCGGCACATTAATACCAATAGCCATACACTTTTCCACAAAATCGTAATACTTTTGGTTATCGAAAAACATTTGAGTAACCAGATACTCGGCACCTGCATCCACTTTTTGTTTCGCGTAAAATAAATCCGAATCCAGGTTTGGGGCTTCTTCGTGTTTCTCGGGATAGCAAGCCATACCGTAAGAAAACGGTGCAACCGGAAATTTCATTTTCGAGTCGTCCAGAAAGAGACCCTTGTTGAAATTATTCACCTGGGCTTGTAATTCAGTGGCATTTTTATGTCCGCTAGGTGAGAATTCCCGTTCGTGTTTGGCTTTATCACCGCGCAAAAGCAGCAAATCGGTAATACCCAGAAACTGTAAATCGATCAACGCGTATTCTGTTTCTTCGCGGGTAAATCCGCTGCAGATTACATGCGGAACCACGGAAATTTTGTATTTATTCTGAATGGCTGCGGCAATAGCCACCGTTCCCGGACGATGTCGCTCGGCTACCTGTACAAAGAGTCCCGAAGCATTTTCTTTGAAGACCAATTCGCTGCGGTGGGTGGTGATATTGATATATTTTGGGTCGAATTCACGCAAAGTATCGATGGTCCGGTATACCGTTTCAATTCCGTTTCCTTTCAACGGAGGTAATAACTCGAACGAAAAAGCAGTCGACTTTGAATTCCTTATCTTTTCTACAACACTCATTTATAGTTGACAGTTGACAGTTGGCAGTTGACAAATTCATGGCGTCAATTGGCAGCTGTTATTAATATTTACATTTGAGCTGCAAAAGTACAAATTTATTTCAAAATGAAAGCAAATAGGGCATAAGAGTTAACAAGCTATATTGGAATGGTACCTGATTTTAGGGCTAATTAAGTGTTGATTTATGTCAATCCCTTAATTTTGACCAATATTATTGACTTATTTTGCCGAAGAAGGAACTTTCACTTCTCCGCCGATATTGACATTACTCATCACGATATTCTCTGCATCGTTGAAACTCACACCGATTTTAGCCGTGTCGATTTTTACATTCGAAAAATAAACATTGGTGACCTTCTTTTCCGGGAAACCCTGTATGACCAGCCCGGCATTTGTAGCCTTGCGGCAAGTCAGGCTATCCACGTTGATGTAACTGATATGACTGTTGTGACCTTTGCCTTCACCGTGATAAAACGAAGTGATAAAAAAACAATCTTCCACTTCGCCAAAACTGACATTATTCACAAAAATATCGGTAATAAAACCACCGCGATCGGGATTTGATTTCAGAAAAATACCCCGTTTGCAATACCCTGAAGCGACACAGTTTTCGATAAAGACACTACGTACTCCGGACGACATTTCACTCCCGATAACCACTCCGTGCAATCCTTTGAAACGGCAATTGCGGATAATGATGTTCTCACAGGGAATAGCTGTTTCTCTGCCTTCATCGTCGCGACCGGCTTTGATGGCCACATTGTCATCACCATTATCGAAGTCGACGTTTTCAATCAGAATGTTTTTGGAGTATTCCGGATCGATGCCGTCATTATTTATGTTTTTGGCATTGTAACTGATGCCGCGGATAGTTGCATTTTCCGATTTCAACAGGTGGATACACCAAAAGGGTGAATTGGTGATATGAACGCCTTCGATCAATATGTTTTTACATTCGAAAAGCTGAATAAGTTGCGGACGCAGGTAATGACCGGCACCAAAAACACGTTTGGACATTTCAACTTTTTGGTGGTTCATCGCCCGGCTCTGCATCTGGTCGCTGTCCTGCTTTGCCTTCCAGGTGGAAAAGGTAAGGGATGCATTGCCATCGATGGTTCCTTCGCCGGTAATGGAAATATTCTTCAGTTGGTAGCCGTAGATAAGCGGGCTGTAGTTATAAACAAAAGTTCCTTCCCAACTGGTTAGTACCACCGGTAGATAACGTGCAGGATCGGAGCTGAACTTGAGACGGGCTCCTTTTTGTATTTCGAGACAGACATTGCTGACCAGATGAATGGGACCGCCCACGAAGTAAATGCCCG
>JAQTOL010000498.1 GCA_028748945.1 Paludibacter sp. | reverse complement strand
GAATTCCATCCCGTTGATATCCGGCATATTGATGTCAACAAACATCAACTCAATGTCTTCGTTTTCCAGATACTGCATAGCTTCGAAAGCACTCTAACAAAGTGCGAATTTCTCCAGAAAAGGCGTCTGATCAATGTATGAACTGATTTGTTCTAAAGCAAAAGGTTCATCGTCAATGGCTAAGCATCTTATTTTCATAGATTGGAATTGTTAGTAAAACTTCAAATTCTGTTTCTTTATCATGAATGGCAAGTGTATACTCTTTATTGTAAAGTAACTCCAGGCTTTTCCGTATATTGGTTAATCCAATTCCTGAATATTTTTTATTCGTTTTTTCTTTTGGTTTATGTTTACTGTTTCTGATACTGCAATTTATTCGATTATCTTTCACTTCAAGTTTGAAAATTACGAATGAATCGGACTGGTAACTGACTCCATGTTTAAACGCGTTTTCTAAAAATGAAATAAATAACATGGGTGGTATTTGGATATCCGGCATTTTTGCTGGTACATCGACCGAAATAATTACTTTTTCCGAAAATCGTAATTTCATCAAAGATATATAACTTTCAATAAATTCGATCTCCTTATTTAAACTTGTATAACCTTTTGAAGTGTCATATAACAGGTAGCGCATTAAAGTCGATAAACGGATAACGGCATCTTTTGCAATATCCGTATTGATATCAATTAATGCATGAATGTTATTCAGCGTATTCATGAAAAAATGCGGACTGACCTGATGACGTAAAAATGCAAGTTCTGTTTTAAGTTGTTCCTTTTCAATGTCTTTACGCCGGCCTTCTTCAACCAGCCATTGCGACAGCAATTTTATAGTTGTACCTGCAGCTACAATAAGAGCTGCAATGATAAAATTATCGGTATAGAGCATGAAAATGGATTTCTGAACAGGAGCACTGGGAGGTCTGTAACCCATTGGAGGTTGCATCTTTGTTCCCAATTCCATGGGTGGCATGCCCGGACCTAAATTCATGGGCGGCATGGCTAAAATATCCGTCGAAGATATAAACTGTTGTAAGTTGATGCTTAAAAAGATGACGAATATAATTGTGATGAGTAAATAAATGATATAAAGAAGGTATTTTTTTTGAAATAACAATTTGGGAACAAGTATAACGGAATTCAGCACGAATATGATAAGAAATGAAAGCATCCGGATCCACTCTTCGGTTACCTTTTCCCAGTTTACAATATCAAACTGACGATTTTGGAAATAGGGAACAGAAAATATACCAAACCAAATTAATAGATAAATAATTAATTCGAGTTTCCTGAGATTCGGTGTATTTGTTTCGGTGTATTTCATTTCTAAAATTTTGGTTTAATAAAAAACAGGGGAAGCTGCAAACTTCCCCTGAGATCCAATTTTGTCAGTTTTATTCAATTTAAAACTATATCCATGGGGCGAAATCAGAATTTTATTCTTTTTAAATTCTTAAGCCTTACTATTTGGCTTTATTCTTTATTGGTATAAATATCCCAGGCTATCCGGTCAATGATAGCGGTAGAGAAACTGGCCTGACGTAATGATGCAAATAAATTACGAATAGTATCCACCGATGTTCCAAGTAATTGGCTAATGGTTGAACTGGTACCATCATCAAAAGTGATTTTTAATTCTCTCTTATGATTCATTACACAGTTATCTAAATCTTCAGTAGAAGCTGTTGAAGTCGAATCGGTCATATCCACGATTTCCACTTTTGCATTTAACTGTAACACTCCGGCAACATATACTTTGGCACTATCAAGGCTATTCATTCCATGCCCCTGAGTTCTGACAATTTGAACATCACCGATAGTCAGCGAATATTCCCTTTCGCGGTGTCGGTTATCCTGAGCAGTTTTTATGGCTGTGTATTTTTCTTCGTACAATGTTTTTGTTCCGTTGCTGATAGCGTATGTTGCCACGGCAGTATCTCCGGTCGCATAATTGCAGGTTGCTTTGTAACCATCGGCAAATTCAAATCCGGAAGCATATTTGTATCCGTTCTGTTTTGAATTGGAAGATTGAATATTCAAATTTCCGGCATTTACATTTTTAATATTTATGTTTGAGGCCATTTGATAATTCCAACCCTGGTAATGATTGAATTTATATTGATAATTGGATAAGGTTACAACATAGTTGTTAACTAAAGCCGTATCGCCGGGTGCGAAATGCAACAAATTTCCCGGTCTTTTTACTTTTTCTTCGGGTAGGCGGACAACCATCAAGCTGCTGTCTCCTGTCTTTGTGAAAAAGCGTAAAAGAGACATTCCTCCTCTTTTGTAATGATTTGCTTTGTACTCATAAACACCGGCAATATCACTTAACAGGATACTACTGTAAGTGCTGTCGAAAGCTGTAATTGACGATTTGACCAGACTTGGGCTGCTACTGGCGGTTGTTGTGTTTGAAATAGATAAAACCTGATACCCCGGCGTTGCAGAAATTGCTTCCATGGCAGTTGTTAGCTCCTGAACATTTGTTGTCAGTGCTGTTTTAAACGATTTATTGCTTAAACTATCCTGGGTTGTACAACTCCATGCCATAAAAATCATAAGAAACAGAGCTACATAAATTTTGTTTGTCTTCATAATTTGCTTTTTTTAATTTGTTAACTATCACCTGACAATTCATAGATTCAGAATTATCGATGCACAAATATAGAATACAACATCATTATATCCAAAAAGATTCAGTGGAACGCCATGAAATTTAAGTAGATTCTTTATTTAAAAGTAAAAACAACGTATTAGAGCCATATTATTCAATAATTACCCTTTTATTGACTAGGCATGTTTCATTTCAAATCATCAGCTTCTTCCATGTCTATA
>JAQTOL010000497.1 GCA_028748945.1 Paludibacter sp. | reverse complement strand
AATCAGTTCTTCACGCCAGTCCCCCAGAATGTCTGCACTCAGGTTAGGCGTTTTTTTTGTACTGTTGCAACTGCTCAATCCCGAAGGAGAAAGCAAATTACTTGTTTTGCTTGTTAATGGATTCCACTTTGAGATAGTTGTTCCATCCAATAATTCGTCCTGTAAATCGCCATCCCAATATATCCTGAAATTTGTTGATGGTTTTGAGGTAGATAGCTGTACGCCTTTGCAGGTATAAGTTCCTGTGCCACCGGTACTCCACATTTCAAATCCCGGATATCGTGAATCTATATCCCCGGCCATACCCCGACCATTATCGGCAGTTATAGCTCCGCTCCAGATAATTTCACCTGTTGCTGCGTCGTGCATTTCGTAGCCTTTGCTGAAAGCTGCCGATTCTTCATGAACATCCCATACTTCTAGTCCGGGACGGTCTGGATTCATATCTGAAACATGCATGGCATCGCCATGACCCAGTCCTGTCCGGTAAAGAACCGTTCCGTTATCATCAAAGGCACATGAAGCATAAATGATTTCATCTTTTCCATCGTTGTCGACATCAGCTACACTCAAATTATGATTTCCCTGACCGGCAGCACTTAATCCGGATGAAGAAGCAGAATCGTACATCCAGTTCTGAACAAGTTTTTTATCCTGAACATTGTATGATACCAGCGTTGTTCGGGCATAATAACCACGGCACATAACCGCGCTTGGATGAACGCCATCCAGATAGGCTACACAGGCCAGAAAACGATCGGAGCGGTTTCCATAACTGTCACCCCACGACGAAAGTGATCCCCGTGGCGGAGTGTATGCAATTGAATTTAGTTCAGCGCCTGTTTTTCCTTCGAATAATGTCAGATATTCGAGTCCGTTAAGGACTGTTCCAAGCATTTTGGAACCAGTAATTTGTGTTGTATCTAAACTTCTGAAATCAGCATCAGTATTATCGCTATTCATAATTACATTTTTCCCGGTACCATCGATGGTTCCCGGTGCGGTTTTACAAATCACTTCGGCCAAACCGTCGCCATCAAAATCGTACACCAGAAACTGTGTGTAATGTGCACCGGCGCGAATGTTTTTTCCCAAATCAATCCGCCACAGGAACGTTCCATCCAGTTTATAGGCATCAATATATACATTACCGGTTATTCCATAATATGAATTATCCTGCGAATTGGAAGGATCCCATTTCACGATAATTTCATATTCACCATCACCATCCACGTCTCCAACACTGCAATCGTTTGGAGAATAACCATAAGGTTGACCGGTTGGGAAACTGCCTGAAGCGGCTTTTCCGGTACTTCCGTATTTATTGGGTTCGGTGATTCCTCTTGCCGGACGGTTTAGTTGAATGGTTTTGTATTGTTGAGCCCACGAAATAACCGTTTTAACCCCGCTTGTGTCCTCAACTCCGTTCAAAACGGGAAGTACTTTATAAATACTTGTCATTGTCCCGCTAGCGTCTGAGTAGTTTGTTGAAGTGGTAATCGGTGAGGAATTGACTAATGTATTATTCCGATAAATATTAAAGCCGGTTGCTATATTATCGGTTCCCAGGAACCGCCAGCTAAGATAAACACCGGAACTGATTTTTACAGCCACCAATCCGCGGTCGAGGTATTCCATTTGTCTGGTAATGGCGTTCAGTTTAGAAAAAGGGAGAGAAAATAAAATAGAAAATGAAAGCAGGAGCGTAATTTTCTTCATGTGTGTTAAAATGATTTATGTACTATATATTCAAGGTTAAGAATAGAGGGCATAAAAATAAGGATTTTCCATCGCTTACACGCTGGTTTTTTTGATGGGAAGGATCATTATTTTGCTATTCCTTCACTCTAATTAAATAAATTTCAGGATTTATGTCTTATAAACAGGCTCTCTTATATTTATCGGAGAATTTTTCAATCATTCAATAGAAGAGCATTCGTATAATTACATTTCGCCCCCATAATAGAAACATTTCAAGCGAAAAAAGTAGAAATAGTACCTGAATATGATACATTTCAATTGGATTCCTATATAAAATATACGTATTTTTGTATAGTTAACCAAAGTCTACTAATACATGAAAACAAATGCATTCCATTTAAGTCTCCTGCTGCTTCTGTTCCCCTGTTTTTTATCCGGACAAACTGCATTTCCATTCCAAAATATAAACTTGTCAGACGATACACGCCTCGACAATTTGCTTTCATTAATGACATTGGATGAAAAAGTGGATGCATTGTCCACAAATCTGGGAGTTCCACGTTTGGGAATCCGCAATACAGGTCATTCCGAAGGATTGCATGGCATGGCGTTGGGTGGCCCTGCCAACTGGGGCGATTTTAGAAATAAGCAGAATCCAAAATCATACCCTACAACCATTTTTCCACAAGCTTACGGACTCGGAGAGACCTGGGATCCGGGATTAATTCAAAAAGTGGCTGATATTGAAGCCACAGAAGTGCGGTTTTATACACAAAATCCAAATTTACAAAAAGGCGGTTTGGTAATGCGTGCTCCTAATGCCGATTTAGCACGTGATCCACGCTGGGGACGCACCGAAGAAAGTTATGGAGAAGATGCTTTTCTCGTTTCACAAATGACTGTAGCCTTTGTGAAAGGTCTGCAGGGAAACAATCCGAAGTACTGGAAGTCGGCTTCTTTAATGAAACATTTCATGGCGAACAGCAACGAAGATGGGCGCGATTCCACTTCGTCCAACTTCGATGAACGCCTTTTCAGGGAGTATTATTCTTTCCCATTTTACAAAGGCATTACCGAAGGCGGTTCGCGGGCTTTTATGGCATCCTATAACTCCTGGAACAGAATTCCTATGACCATTAATCC
>JAQTOL010000496.1 GCA_028748945.1 Paludibacter sp. | reverse complement strand
TGACGGACCTGTTCGCAGCAACAATGAGTACAACGGCGAAGAATACGACGCCAGGAAAGAACTTACAGGTTGGACAAAAGTGGGTTTTGATGACTCGAAATGGCAGGATGCTCAACGGGTACGTTTCCCCGAAGGGCAACTTCGGAATCAGATGATGCCGGGGATGGAAGTTGTAGGCAAAATTACGCCCGTTTCAATTAAACCGCTGGGTGATAAATTTATTTTGGACTTGGGTCAAAATATGGCCTGTTGGTTACGGATTAGGGTTCATGGAAATGCCGGTGATTCTGTAGTTATGCGTTTTGCTGAAACGCTTCAACCGAACGGCGAACTTTATACCGAAAATTTGCGAAGCGCCAAAGCAACCGATGTGTATATTCTGAAAGGAGATAAAGCAGGAGAGGAGTGGGCGCCTGTTTTTGTTTACCATGGCTTCCGCTTTGTTGAAATCGGCGGACTAAAATACACACCTTCATTAGATGATTTCACGGCTGAAGTGCTAAGTGATAAAATGGAAAGATTGGGTACACTGACAACCTCGAACGACGTTTTGAATCAGGTATTGAAAAATGCATGGTGGGGAATTCTCAGCAATTATAAAGGCATGCCGGTGGACTGTCCGCAACGTGACGAACGTCAACCCTGGCTGGGTGACCGGGCAATGGGCTGTTGGGGCGAAAGTTTTTTGTTTGACAACAATTTAATGTATGCCAAATGGGGCAACGACATTCGTGATGCACAACGCTACGATGGTTGTATTCCCGATGTGGCTCCGGTATATCTGACTTATTATACGGATAATGTGACCTGGCCGGCGACCTTGCCGTTTCTGTGTGACATGACTTATACGCAGTTTGGCAATAAGAAACCGATAGAAGATAATTACGAAGCCATCAAAAAGTGGATGGCACACATGGAGAAAAACTATCTTTCCACCGATTATCTGATGACTAAAGATGAATACGGTGACTGGTGCATGCCGCCCGAAAACCTCAAAATGATACACAGTGAAGATCCGAAACGTATGACCGACGGAACGTTGATTTCAACAGCATATTATTACAAAATTTTGCAAGTGATGACTCGTTTCGCGAATATTCAGGGATTGATAAATGATGCAAAACAATTTTCAGGATTAGCCGAAAAAATTAAGACAGGATTCAATGCCAGATTCTTCCATCCCGATTCACTTTTCTACGGAAACAATACGGCTACTTCCAACCTGTTGCCGTTGGCATTTGGGATGGTTCCCGGGCAATATACCGACACGGTTGCTAAGCAGATTCTTCACACCTTAGTTCCGGGTAATACCAAATCGCAGATAGGAACAGCTGAATTGAATATAACCTGTGGAGTTATCGGGATACAATGGCTGATGCGCGAATTGAGCAACACGGGGCGTGCCGATGTGGCTTTTGCACTGGCTACGAATACTAAATATCCGTCGTGGGGCTATATGGCTGCCAACGGAGCCACTACTATTTGGGAGCTGTGGAACGGTAATACCGCCAGTCCGAAGATGAACTCGGGAAATCACGTAATGTTGCTTGGAGACTTGTTGTCATGGTCGTATGAAAACCTGGGAGGTATCAAAACAGATTATAATCAAACAGCATTTAAACATATTATTCTACAGCCCGATTTCTCCATTCCTGATTTGGAATTTACAAATGCTTCCTACATTACGCCTTATGGAAAGGTGGTAAGTAACTGGAAAAAAACATTGATGCATCTCGACTGGGAAGTTTCCATTCCCGTAAATACAACTGCCGAAGTCCATTTACCGAATGGTAAAATGGAAAATATCGGTTCAGGATCGTACATATTCAGTGTTGATATTCCACAGAAAAAAGGGATATTAGTGAATCAGTTTTTATATACCAAAGCATCATTTCCACAATGCCATGCTGCCACCATTGTTGAAACAACAACCGGTGATTTAGTCTCCGCCTTTTTTGGGGGAACGCGCGAGGGAGCGCCTGATGTTTGCATTTATGTTTGTCGTAAAGATAAAGGAAGTTCCGAATGGACCAAACCGGAACTGGCAGCAGATGGTATTTTAAGTGCAACTGAACGCAAAGCTTGTTACAATCCTGTGTTATATCAAATGAAAAACGGGCCGCTGTATTTATTTTATAAAATTGGTAACCGCGTTTCGGACTGGACAGGCTATCTGAAAATGAGCAACGACGGTGGACATTCGTGGAGCAAGGCTTTTCAGTTACCCGAAGGGTATCTGGGACCAATCAAGAATAAAATTGTGGATGTTGACGGAAAAGCCATTGCGCCGTCGAGCACCGAAACCGGTGGCTGGAAAGTGCATTTCGAAATTGCCGAAGATGGTGGACGAAAGACGCATATTGTTGGTCCGTTAGCTGCTGAAAAAGCATTGTTGACACAGGATATGGCTACATCTGAAAGTAAACAAACCGGGGATATGGAAGGCGGAGATAACTCATCTGCTTCCACTATTCAGGCCATTCAACCCAGTATTTTGAAATACAAAGATGGGCGCCTGCAAATCCTTTGCCGGACACGCAACGGTCGGATTGCCACCTCGTGGAGTTCTGACGAAGGTGAAACATGGACACCGCTCACGTTGACAAATTTACCGAACAACAATTCGGGAACCGATGCGGTCACGTTACAGGATGGCAGACAGGTTCTTGTTTACAATGCCGTAGCCACACCGCCCGGTGCAAAAAAGGGTGTGCGGACTCCATTGAACGTTGCTGTATCAGAAGATGGTGTGAACTGGAAAATGGTGATGACACTGGAAGATTCTCCTGTTTCCCAGTATTCATATCCCAGTATTATTCAGGGGAATGATGGACGAATTCATATTGTTTATACATGG
>JAQTOL010000495.1 GCA_028748945.1 Paludibacter sp. | reverse complement strand
TTACATATTATATTCTGAGAAAGTTGATATATATTATGTTGGATCTACCGGAAATCTGGAAGATCGGCTGAGGAGACATAATTCAGGACGAAGTACTTTTACCAAACGAGGGCTTCCCTGGATTTTAGTATATCAAAAACACTACATTACAAAATCTGAAGCGTATAATGCAGAACTTTACATCAAATCTCAGAAAAGCCGGAAATTTATTGAGGATTTAATTGCAATGAAATAATATAACTCAGCTGGTTCAAAGCATTCCGATACAATCGGAAGGGTCGGGGGTTCGAATCCCTCAACGCCACCAAAAATAAGGTCGTACATTCATTTGTTCGACCTTTTTTCATCATTATACCAACTTCCGGCTTATTCGTAAATGGTGTCTTGGTTAGATTTTATGTTCATAAATCGGGAAACTGATTTTTATGTTGGAAAGCTGTAAATAAGTTCCCCAATATCCGAATTCTGAAAATGTAGAAATCTTTTCCGAAAACTAATTCTTACTTATCAACATTCTCAAAATCTATCACAATTTTTTTGAACAGATACCGGGACTCGCCAGGCGGAAAAAACGGGTTGTGTTTGCTGCCCCAATGGAAAACTTTTATATCATTTATGCTACCTAAAATATAAATACGAATACAAGTCATACATGTTTTTCAGGGCATTATTCCTGTGTTGCCAGAACGGTGGTAATTATTGATTTATCGATAAACTTTTCAAAATATGTAGTTTAAAGGTTTAAATAATGGCGATACCAATGTTCATGATTCTCTTATAACTTTACATCTTAAACTTTTAATCTAGATAATATTATCTGTTTTGATATAAACCCGGTTTTTGACCAAACTGTTATATAATGAAATTATTGCTGATTTACTTTATTTATCTATTATACTTTCTATTATTTGTTATTATCTTTGCAAACGATAATAAACGCAATACTCAATAAAATGAATAATAAAAATCAAAACGGAATAAAAAATCTACAATTACATGCTGAAAATATTAGAAAAAAAGTTGTAGATATTGTTTTTTTAGCAAAAGCTGGACATATTGGCGGTTCCTTATCATCTGTTGATATAGAAACTGTATTGTATTTCCATACAATGAATATTGATCCTAAAAATCCAAAAGATGTAAACAGAGATCGATTTATCTTAAGTAAAGGTCATAGCGTCGAAGCATTGTATAGTGTTTTGAATGCTGCTGGATTTATTTCGGATGAAGTTTTGAATACGTATGGCCAGTTCAATTCTCTTTTAGCCGGGCATCCAACAAAAAAAATATCTGGTATTGAATTAAATAGTGGAGCATTAGGACACGGGTTATCAGTTGGTGTAGGTATGGCAATTGGTGCAAAAATGTCAAAAAGTAAATTTAAAACTTATGTTTTAATGGGCGATGGTGAACAAGGCGAAGGTTCAATTTATGAAGCAGCAATGTCGGCAAGTCACTATAAATTAGATAATCTTGTTGCGATAATTGACAGAAATAAATTGCAAATAAGTGGTAAAACCGAGGATGTAATGACTCTTGAGCCAATGCATGAACGTTGGGAAGCTTTTGGATGGGAAGTAATAGAAGTTGATGGTAATAATATTGAAGCTTTAGTAAACACCTTTGACAGTTTAAATTTTGGTAATGAAAAACCAAAAATGATAATTGCACACACCATTAAAGGTTGTGGCATTTCGTATATGGAAAGAAATGCAAAATGGCATCATGGAGTACCAAGCCCTGAACAGTATTCTATTGCAACGGATGAAATTAATGAAATGATAAACAATTTGGTTGATGTTGAATAATATGAATACAGAAATAAGAAACACTATTCCATGCCGAAAAATGTTCACCGATACCCTTGTTGAACTGGCAAAAAAAGATAAAGAAATTATTGCAGTAACGACTGATGCCCGTGGTTCTGTAACCTTAGATAAATTTGCAAATGAATTGCCTGAGCAATTTGTTGAACTGGGCATTGCGGAACAAAATGCAGTAGGCGTTGCAGCTGGATTAACTTCGGTTGGTAAAAAAGCATTTGTTTGTGGACCTGCTTGTTTTTATGTTGCACGTAGCTTAGAGCAAGTAAAAGTTGACGTGGCATATTCGGGAAATCCGGTTAAAATTTTGGGTGTAAGTGGTGGTGTAAGTTATGGTGCATTAGGCTTTTCACATCATAGTTTGCACGATATTGCTGTGTTGCGGACTTTCCCCGGAATGCATATAGTACTTCCATGCGACATTTATCAAACAAAAAAATTAGTGGAATCTTTGGTGGACTATCCTTATCCTGTATATATTCGGGTTGGTAGAAATGCAGTTCCAATTGTATATGAAAATGAAAATGTTGAATTTAAAATTGGCAAAGCAAATTTGTTACTTGATGGCAATGACCTGACAATCATTGGAACAGGTGAGACTGTTTATCATTGTCTTCAGGCCGGTAAAAAATTACACGCACAAGGAATTAAAGTACGTGTAATTGATATGCATACTTTGAAACCATTTGATAAAGAAATCGTCCTAAAAGCTGCTAAGGAAACTGGTCGGATTGTCACTGTAGAGGAGCACAGTGTGAGTGGAGGTCTGGGTGGTGCTGTTTCAGAAATCGTTGCGCAAAACACGCCGGTTCCTATGCGAATTCTTGGTATTCCTGATGAAAATGCAATTCATGCTACTTCAACAGAAATTTTCAAGTATTATGGAATTGATGCAGAAGGTATTTTTAATACTGTAATTTCGTTTCTGAACAAATAATTTAAATAATTAGATTGAAAATAATGATCCAGTAAGTCATTATAGATGCCTAATATCAAATCTAAAATCTAATATCTAAGATCACAAATGAAATACACC
>JAQTOL010000494.1 GCA_028748945.1 Paludibacter sp. | reverse complement strand
ATAGCGCATGTCAGAGCAAAGCGGAGACTTCTCACCGCTTCCGCATGTAATGAGGTAACTATCGGGAGAGGGGTTTATGGTTTGCTAACAATAATAAAAAATCATTTATTCGTTTAAAAACCCTTGACCATTTAAATTTAAATAAGACTTAGTATATTATTGATTATCTGATACTAATGGTACAGACAGAATAAGGGTAAACGTTGATGAAAACAGGAGTGATTTTGTAAAATACATGATCAATTCCTTTAAACCCTTGTTTATTAAGAAAACCTTAGTCCCAGTGAAAAAAAGAATATGCCCTTATTTTATTTAAATTCATAAATCCCAACTTCGGGACTATCCGCCAGAACAGACAGTACTGATTTCATTAAGTCCTTATAACCGTGTGCTTATGATATGGGGTATTTTATGCTTAGTTGATTAGCTCATAAATAGCCTTGTGTGAAACTCACGGTGGATGTAAATAAATGTCTTAACCACTTGTGGTTGTGTTTTGTAAGATTAGCTTTCCCCAGCACTTCGTACGGGTTATTTACATTTAGTCCCTTTCGGGAAAAAGAATTAGTTATTCAAGCGGATATTTATATTAATTATTATCATTTTTAAAAACAGGACATCCCATAGCTTCGGGTACTTATTATAGTCTCCGGAATAAATATTTTGAAGAAATAGTTTAGATTTGTTGCATAATGAACAATAGTTCATTATATTTGTAGCGAACTATAGATTATATTACCATGTCTCCAAGAAAAAAGGTCCTTCGGAAAGTATTAGATCTGCCGGTAATCAAAGGATTTAAACCCTATGGTCCCGAATCGGGCAAACAAAATTCCGTGCCCGTCAACTTACTGTATGAAGAATATGAAGCCATACGGTTAAGCGACTACGACAGGCTTAATCATCAACAGGCTTCGGAAATGATGGCTGTTTCCAGACCAACTTTTACAAGGATATATGCTTCCGCGCTCCGGAAAATAGCGGAGGCTTTCGTTGAAGGAAGACAAATTTCCATCGAAGGAGGTAAAGTTTATTTTGACAGTGACTGGTATCAATGCGATAATTGTCATTGCAATTTCAATAACCCGGAGAAAGAGAAAGATATCAAAGCATGTCCTTTGTGCGGCAATCAACAAATAAAAAGATATGATTCAGACGATGCAACAGAATATACAGCAAAAAAGAGTTGCAATGATACCTGTTATTGTCCCGACTGTGGTTTTGAACAGGTTCAGCAACCGGGGCAAGCCTGTAATCAACAACTTTGTCCAACATGCAACAGTTTAATGGTTGGAAAAGGAACACAGAATTGCTAATCTTATTCAAATAAAAAAATATGAAAATTGCAATCACTTCTACCGGAAATACATTAGAATCAACAATCGATCAGCGGTTTGGCCGCTGTGCATACTTTGTGATTTACGACACAGAGAATAAAGCCATGGAATTTATTCCTAATCCCTACAAAGATGCGGAAGAAGGGGCGGGTACATCATCCGTTCAATTAGTTGCATCCCGAAACGTACGTAGAATCATATCGGGCGAGTTTGGTATTAAAATAAAATCACTTCTGGACAGCCTGAAAATTCAAATGATTATTCTGAAAGAGCCTGATAAACAAATCAAAGACATTATAGAAATTTTAAACCCTGTAAATTAAGGAGGATATTATTATGAAAATAGCGGTTCCAACAATTGGCGGTCTACTCGATGACTATTTTTACTCGTGCGAAGTTTTCACCATCTTTACGGTTGATGAGTCCGGAAACGTTGTTCATTCGGAATTATTATATACACCCGAAGGCTGCGATTGTAAAAACAATATTCCATTAATCATGCAACAAAAAGGAGTGACGGTTTTGCTTGCCAACAAAGTACCGGATCATGCGGAAGGATCCTGTTCGAAATACGGTATACATGTCAACCTGAATTATTCCGGTAAGGTTCGTGAAGTAGTAGAGGCTTATTTACAAAAAAACAAAGAGCTGGTGCTGTAAGCTGTTAATTAATAATTTAGTAAGCTATGCCAAAACTTGACAGTTCCGGTCCGGAAGGATTGGGTGTCCGATCAGGACGTAAAATAGGAAAATGCAGTAAAATTTCCGAACCCGAAAAAGAACAAAAGCCCGGGGTTGGAATGGGTGAAAGACGTCAATCCGGAGGGGGGATAGGAAAGGCGAAACGATTAAAAAGCGGCCTGAAATAGCTTTCACTCAGTCCTCTCCTACCGCTCCAGCGTGATTATATAGGCAAAGTTATGCACCGGTGGTTGCTATCTGTGATCCCAGCCTGTGTATTCCAGGGTCCCGAATTCTATCGGGATATAAACCAAAATAAACAAAACCGCCGAGCGGATGGACACGCTCCCGGACTAAATCCCTATAGCTACCGGGTTAGTTCGCGCGACGGAATAATCAACGGCTGATCTGAATTATTCAGGTCAGCCTTTTTTTGTAATCTATTCAGATTTAAAGTCAATTATTTTGTAATTTAAAATAATTCACTACATTTGTATTGTTAATATCACTGCATATGTATCGATTTATTCAATTTACATTACTGATATTGATTGTTTTGAGTTTAGTTGGTTGTTCATCAACAACCGATAAGCTAGCTACTGCCGAACGACTTATGGAAACGGCTCCCGATTCGGCATTATCCATTTTAAAAGAAATCAATCCCAATTATTTAACAGGGCGGTCAAAAAAGGCTTTATATGCCTTACTTATGACTCAGTCACTTGACAAAAACGAAATCAGCCTGGAATCGGATTCCCTGATAAGAATAGCCACGGAATATTACAAACAGAATGATCCGGTTCATGCTGGCAATGCCTGGTTTTATATGGCACGTTGTGCCGGAA
>JAQTOL010000493.1 GCA_028748945.1 Paludibacter sp. | reverse complement strand
AGTTCGAAGTAAATGTGGATAAAGCATGGTCTTCAAGTGCATTACAAATGATTTTTACACCCTGGGCAACCTCAGGAACAAATAGTTACATTGCTGATGGAACAACTCCGAGGGGTCTATGGAATCCATGGGCTACCGCTGATAAAGGAACATATATGACAGATGGATGGATTACCGTAACGATTCCTATCAAGGATTTTAAATATGATCATACTGGTAAATTGCTTAAAATGGCTGACCCGGGGAATTATGGTGGTTTGACGTTCTTTGTTTACAACGGTGGTGTAGTTGGCACTCCTTGTACTCCTGACATTTGCATTGATAACATACGTGTTGTTCCGGCTGAATAATTATAAAAAAACCTGTCCACTCTTTTTGAAAGAGTGGACATAAAAAAATACTATTATGCGACATAAAATAAATAAAATTTTATATGCAAGCGTAATGGCTTGCTTCTTGAGTACTGTGATTTTTTTCACGGGTTGTACTCCTACCGGGGAAGTTAGCCTCACGCCTGTTTTGAGTGTTTTTGGGCCTTCACCAGCATTACGTGGAGGTGAATTGAAATTTATCGGATCAAATCTGGATAAGGTTACGGCTATCGTTTTAGCAGGAAATCTTGAGATTACAGAAATTACCAAAACAAGTTCAACTGAAATTTCTATCGTGATTCCTCAAAATGCGGTACCCGGTACAGTAATTTTGAAATATTCGGGTGGGGAAATTACAACCAAAACCCCATTAACTTTTTCTGAACCAATCTCAATTGATGAAACAAACGGATATACAACTGCGACCGTAAAAGCAGGTGATATATTTACCATTAACGGAGATTATCTGAATTTAATTGCTCAGGTAATATTTACTGATGGTGCTATGGTTGACAGTGCTGATTTTATTAGTCAAACACGTAAAAAAATTGAAGTTTTTGTTCCTAAAACAGCAAAAACCGGAAAAGTAGCAATATCGAATGGTGCAGAAATTCCGGTATTAGTGTATACTTCAGGAGTTGCAACTGTTATGGATCCGACAACACTAACGGCTATAGCTCCGATACCTGTAAAACCCGGTTCTGATCTTACAATAACCGGAACTTATATGGATTTGATTAAAACAGTTATTTTGCCGGATGGAAACAAAATTGATAGTGCCAATATTGCAATCAATGCAGCAAAAACCCAGATAACAGTTAAGGTACCTTTGACGGCCAAAGAAGGTAAGGTTAAGGTTCAGACATATTCGGGAACAGAAATGATTTTTGCCGACTCAATGAAATTAGTTGGTCCTTCAATTACTTCCGTTTCTCCAATGTTGGTGAAAAATGGTGGTATCTTGACAGTTACCGGTACTAATCTTGATTTAGTTACAGGAGCTACTTTTACCGACGGCATTGCAGGAACCCTTGGAACTTTGTCAACCAATAATACCAGTTTAGAAATTACAGTACCAATGACTGCTGTAGATGGTACAGTTGTTCTCGGAACCAATTCAGGTCTGACAGCTACAAGTGTTGCTATCACTTTTGTTAAACCAACATTTACTTCCATAAGTCCTTTATCTTTAACTGCAGGTGAAACTGTAACAATCACGGGAACAGACCTGGATTTAGTACGGAAAGTAAAATTTGTTGGAGATTTGAGTGTAAATGTAAGCCCGGCCGTTGGAGCAGCCTCTATTGATGTGATTGTTCCGGCATCGGGTGCAGGAACCGGCTCTGTTACTTTAGAAACAGTTAATGGAACTCAGGTTGTATCGGCAGATCAATTAGTTATTATTGCTGCTACAACACCTGCTATTACCAGTGTAACAACTAGTGTAAAACCGGGTGGTTTAATGACAATTACTGGTAAAAATTTGAATTATGTTGAGTCCATTATTTTCCCAACCAATGTGAAAGCAGTACTTTATGGTGTTCGTTCTGAAAATACGATTGAAGTATATGTTCCTGAAACAGCTAAAAAAGGTACGACAACTTTCACTATGAATTCATTTGATGGAAAAGAAATAGTATCTCCTACATTTACAATAAGTGGAACCGATCCTGTTGTAGATGCAAGTTATGTGTTCTTTAATTTCGATGGTAAGAATTCATGGTGGGGCGATAAAGGTGCAGTTGAAAACCTTGCTGAGTATTCTCTTGATGGATCCAGCTATTTCCGAATCAACGATAATATGAATCCTTGGTGGACCGGTTTATTCTGGCGGAATGGTAAAAACGATTTGAAAACTGATGGCGTTACTGTTGCCGGTTGGTCGGTAAAAATGGATGTAAATGTAATAGAAGCTTCTACAGGAGATTTTAAATTCCGTTTCAAAGGCACTGAAGGTGATTTCTGGGCAGTTATTCCGGGATTTGCAGCTAAAGGTGGTTGGTATACAGTTACAATCCCACTGACAAGTTTTAATGATGCCGGAAAACTGATGGTAGATATGTCTACCATGGACTCTGACTTTGGTATGGCATATGCCGGACCAGGGGAACATGTCAATATGTGTATAGACAATATCCGCTTTGAACAAACAAGCGGACCGTCAGGCGTATTGCGACTTTATTAATTATTTACTATTAGAAAGGGAGTCGTTCTCAAGGGCAACTCCCTTTTTAATCTTTTCAATTTCAAATAAATACTTTTTTTTCAACTTTCTGTTTTTATAATTCTAGTTTTCCATGGTAAATAAGAAATTTAAAGTTTTTATTGTGTTGTTTCTCGTATTATTCAACGCATGTAAACCAACTGAGAATTCTGATACAGAAGCCCCATTATTTATATCCAGCACACCCTTCGATGGTGCTAAATCTGCTGATGCAAACACTTTTATTTCAATAAATTATAATGAGAGAATTGTTTTATCGTCGTCTGCTCAAAT
>JAQTOL010000492.1 GCA_028748945.1 Paludibacter sp. | reverse complement strand
TTCGTTGAGCCGAATTCAAACTGAAATACCAGTCAAGGTTTTCGACGCAATCCTGAGCTACGGCATCCATGATTGCATTTCCTTTTTCAGGTTCTCCCACTTTGTAATAAAGGTCGGCAAGAAAGGTTGAAAAGTATTCATGGCGGACGGTAGATCCGGGAATCACTTTGTTACAATAGTCGAGTGCTTTTTTAGCACGTACTGTATCACCTTCAGCCACCAGGGCATTGATTAAATAAACAAACATCATTCTGTGGGACTGACACATGTTCAGGGTATTTTCATCCAGATATACTTTTGGATTTTCAATACCTCCGAATTTGAACTTTGTCATCATATTCTCGTACATTTCGTCGGTATTCACAGATGCACCGGTACCTTTCATCCCAATGGGTAAAACCTGAAAGGTCATTCCCATCCGTTCAAAATGATCGCTTAATCCCATATAGTCACCTCCAATGGTTACTGCAAAATAAACCGGTCGTTTCCAGTTGTTTTCTTTCAATAACTCGAGAACCATCAGGTCACTTTTGGAGATACTTCTTTTTAAATCAAAGTCAATTTGAGGAATGATTTCTGCAGACCTTTTTGCCGGTAAGGTTCCCGTTTTGATAACTTGTGAGGCATCCACAGGTAAAAATAAATGATTGGATGGAATAAATGACTCACCATCGATTTTGGTCTGAGGATCGGTGCTCAATATAAAATCGAAAGTAGTTTTTAAATCCAGTTGAGGCACCAAAGAATCCACCTCTACCATTTCATTTTTTCCGGTTATATAATCTTTCGGTGACCACGAAATTGGTAAAGGAGCCGATTTATAGGCGCCACGCTTCATCTGGTTAATATACCAGTCGGTTTGTAAATAGCTGAGGTTACAAACCCGCACATCGGTCCGGTTGCCTTCCACTTCCTGATTGTACCAGAGCGGGAAAGTATCGTTGTCTCCTTTGGTAAAAATGATCGCATTCGGTTTACAGGAAGCCAGGTAAT
Organism: Paludibacter sp.; assembly: GCA_028748945.1. Classification (GTDB taxonomy): domain Bacteria; phylum Bacteroidota; class Bacteroidia; order Bacteroidales; family Paludibacteraceae; genus Paludibacter. The sequence goes on along the minus strand of JAQTOL010000492.1, from coordinate 1,877 downwards.
TCTGACCGAAATCACGGGCAGTATATCGGTTGCTCCGGTCATGGTCATCCCAGTTTTGTTGTGCCATCAGTGCGGGCACTCCCAAACAGCAAATTGTTATGAAAGCAGCACTCAGTGTTTTTGGAATGTGTTTTTCCAATAATTTGTAGATTCCCAAAACACCCAACCCGATCCAAATGCTGAAAGCATAGAATGACCCGACATAAGCATAATCCCTTTCACGGGGTTGATTCGATGGTTGATTGAGGTATATAACGATGGCAAGTCCGGTAAGCACAAACAACAGGGCCGTTATCCAAAAACTTTCCATCCCTTTTTTCCCGGAATAAATCAAAAAGAACAACCCGAATATCCCCAAAATCAGGGGTAACATATAATACGTGTTATGACCTTTATTCTCACGAAGCGACGATGGTAACTTAGCTTGATTGCCTACCAGCAGATTATCTATCAGTCCAATACCGGTAATCCAGTTTCCGGAATCAATTTCTCCGGATCCCTGCAAATCGTTTTGACGTCCGCTGAAATTCCACATGAAATAACGCCAATACATGAAGTTGACCTGATAAGTAAAGAAAAAGCGCATGTTTTCAGCAAAAATGGGTTTTTGTTCACTCCGTTGTTCACCGCAATAACTATAGTTCACCGTTTCACCTGTTACATTTCCCCAGGCTTTGTAGCCCCGGATGTGCTGTGAATCATGACTGTACATGCGTGGAAAGAACATGTTAAAATGGTCATCCATAACATACTCGCTGTTATATCCGGTAAGGATATATTCGTCCTTGTCAGAAGCAGAAGTTTTGGGTTTGGGTTCATAGTTGGCAGTTCCCTTCTTTTGAACAGGTATACATCGATTGCCTTCCACATTTAATTTTACAGGAGCATTATAGACGGCACCATAGAGTAACGGGTGGTCACCATATTGGGTACGGTTAAGATAATATTTGAGTGAAAAAACATTATCGGGTGAATTTTGGTCCATGGTAGGATTTGCGGACGAACGGATCACAATAACAGCGTAGGACGAATAACCGATTAAAAGGACGGTTACCATCAATAAGGCGGTGTTGATCCAACGGGCATTGATTTTTCCTCTTTTGAAATAGAAAAACAAGCTGATACCGGCAATAATCAGTAAACCCAACAGAACACTTTCGTTGAAAAATGGAATTCCGACGATGGTTATGGCCAGTATAAATGAAATGGCTATACGGGTGGAACTTTTATCGGCGTATGATTCGTAAATAGCCCAGGACAATGAAGCTATAGTCAATAAAATATATACATACAATCCGGAATTAAAATGAAATCCGAGTGTGTTCACAAAAAACAATTCAAACCAACTGGCTACTTCCACCGAACCCGGAATGATTCCGTATAGCACGACTCCTAGTATACACACGGAAACAAGCATAGCCAGAAGAACACCTTTAGCCGAAGGTTTGTAATTTTTGAAATAATAAACCAGTACCAATGCCGGAATAGCCAGTAAGTTCAATAAGTGAACCCCAATGGACAGCCCCATCAGATAAGCAATTAAAATCAACCAACGGTCCGAACCCGGGCGATCGGCAACACGTTCCCATTTCAGAATAAGCCAGAATACAATGGCAGTGAAAAAAGAAGAAAAGGCATACACTTCACCTTCGACGGCCGAAAACCAGAATGAATCGGAAAAAGTATAAGCCAATGCGCCTACCATACCTGAGCCAAGTATGGCAATAATATTAGCTGTTGAATATTCTTCGTCAGATTTAATAAGCACTTTGCGTGCCAAATGGGTGATAGTCCAGAACAAATACAAAATAGTAAAAGCACTGAGCAAGGCGGACATGGAATTGATCATTACTGCAACTTTAGTCGGGTCGGGGGCA
>JAQTOL010000491.1 GCA_028748945.1 Paludibacter sp. | reverse complement strand
TGGTGCAGTTAAGCCGGTTGAATCCCGATGCATTCATCGACCGGGCGGTAAAAATCACTAAAACCGGATTCGGACAACCGTCCATCTTCAATACCGATGCCATTATTCAGGAATTACTGAATCAGGGTAAGGATCTGGTTGATGCCCGTAACGGAGGAGCCAGCGGTTGTGTGGAGTCGGGAGCATTCGGAACCGAAAGTTATATCCTGAGCGGTTACTTTAATTTGCCTAAAATACTGGAAATTACCCTGCACAATGGTTTTGACACCCGTACGAAAAAACAAATAGGAATTCATACAGGTAAAACTGAAGATTTCAACAGCTATGCCGATTTGCTGGCTGCTTTCAAAGCACAGGTAGAACATTTTGTAAATATCAAAATAAAAGGAAGCAACGCCATTGAGAAAATATTTATGACCTTTATGCCAACACCTTTCCTGTCGCTGATAATTGATGATTGTGTGGCAAAGGGGATGGATTATATTAACGGTGGTGCCCGTTACAATACCAACTATATTCAGGGTGTGGGGATGGGAACCGTAACCGATTCGCTTACTTCGCTGAAGAAACTGGTATTTGAAGATCGGGCTATTTCATTGCCTGACTTTGTCAAAGTTCTCGAAAGAAATTTTGTGAACAACGATGATTTATTGTACCGGATTCTTTACAAAACACCTAAATATGGAAACGATGATGATGCAGCCGATGCACAACTCGTGGAAGTATTTGATATTTATTACGATGCCGTCAACGGACATACTAGTCCGCGTGGTGCGGCTTACCGGATAAATCTCTTGCCAACGACCTGCCATGTTTATTTTGGTAGTGTCATGCATGCCGGACCCGATGGACGTAAAGCAGGAATGCCTGTTTCGGAAGGCATATCACCTGTTCAGGGTTCCGATCGCAAGGGACCGACATCGGTTATTAAATCGGCAGCTAAAATTGATCATTTACATACCGGAGGAACCTTGCTGAACCAGAAATTCAGTCCGAATTTCTTTGAAGATGAACCGGCCATTCGTAAAGTATCGGGGTTAATACGCGGTTATTTCCGTTTAAACGGTCATCATATCCAGTTCAATGTGGTTGATGCAGCTACTTTGCTTGATGCGCAAAAACATCCCGAAAAACACCGGGATCTGATTGTACGTGTAGCCGGTTACAGCGATTATTTTAATGATCTGGGCGTTGATTTACAGAATGAAATTATTCACCGGACGGAACACGAGGCCTTTTAGAAGATATTCGCTTCGCTGATATTTGCTCCGCGATATTAACTCCCTTCGGTCTTGAGATTAGCTTCGCGGATATTACTCCCTTCGGTCGTAATATTTTAAACATTATAATATAAAAACCTATAAAATAAGAAATTATGTTCAACAAAGATACTTACATCCAACGTCGCAAAACGCTGACTGAAAAAATCGGTTCGGGTTTAATATTACTGTCCGGAAACAACGAAAGTTCCATGAATTATGCCGATAATACGTATCATTTCAGGCAGGACAGTTCTTTCCTGTATTATTTCGGTATTGATTTCCCCGGCCTGACAGCGGTAATAGATGTGGATAACCGACAGGAAATAATATTCGGAGATGATTATACTATTGATGATATAGTCTGGATGGGACCTCAACCCACTATTGCCGAAAGAGTTTCGTTGGGAGGTATTTCGAAATCCTTACCCGCTTCGGAATTACCGAAGATGCTTCACGAGGCTCAAAAGAAAGGACGTGAAATACATTTTTTGCCACCTTACCGCCCGGAAAACAAACTTAAATTGCAGCAATTGCTCTTTCTTCATCCCGAAGTTATTCAGGCGAAAGCATCATTAAAACTTATTCGTGCGGTAGTAAGCCAACGCGAAATAAAATCAGATGAAGAAATCATTGAAATTGAAAAAGCAGTGGATTTGACGGTTGATATGCATGTCGCTGCTATGAAATTTGTTCGTCCCGGCAAGACGGAAGCTCAGGTTGCTGCCAGAGTATATGAAATTGCACTTGCCGCCAACAGTGAAATCTCTTTTCCCATCATCGCAACAAAAAACGGACAAACTTTACACAATCATTATCATGGAAATACATTGAAAAGCGGAGATCTTTTCCTTCTTGATGCCGGAGCGGAGATTGAAAGTCATTATGCCGGCGATTTATCGAGTACTTTTCCGGTGAATGCCAACTTTAGCACGCAACAAAAATTAATTTACGGAATGAGTCTTCAGGCTCATCAGGCAGCGATTGATGCCCTGGCATTGAATGCACCTTTCCGTAACGCACATTTGGCGGCTTGCCGTTCCATTGCCGGAAATATGAAAGAACTGGGCTTAATGAAAGGCAATATTGATGATGCAGTGACTCAGGGTGCACATGCGCTTTTCCTGCCTTGCGGAACCGGACACATGATGGGACTCGACGTACATGATATGGAAGATTTAGGCGAAGTATGGGTTGGTTACGATGGCGAACCGAAAAGTACACAGTTCGGGTTAAAATCGCTACGTTTTGCCAAAGCCCTGAAGCCCGGACATGTATTTACCATCGAACCCGGCATCTATTTTATCCCCGAACTGATGGATAAATGGCAATCGGAAGGACATTTGAATGAATTCTTTAACTGGAACGAAATACAAAAGTTCCGTAACTTCGGTGGTATCCGCAACGAAGAAGATTATATGATGACCGAAAACGGTGCACGACGATTAGGAACGAAAGTAAAACCCAAAACAATTGAAGAAGTGGAAGCTGTACGGAAATCGTAATTTTTCAGAAAGCAATACTGATAGAATTTGTGAACACAAGCAAACCAAAACAAAAAGCAGAGCCAATGAGGTTCTGCTTTTTGTTTGCATCTAAATCCAAAGGAGTTGATATACA
>JAQTOL010000490.1 GCA_028748945.1 Paludibacter sp. | reverse complement strand
CAGCGTTTAACATACCTGATGGAGTCTCTGCCATGCGTGGATAAGCATTCCCCTGACGACTGCGAAGTGTCGTACCTTTCACAATTATACCGCCAATTCTCGATATATCTATGAAGTCCGAATACTCTGTACCATAGCCAAATGTCCCCGAGGCAGTCATCACCGGATTTTTCAGTTGTAATTTACCTATTTTGATATTTAAATTTGCCATTTCAGTTTTGTAATATTAAAAACAGGTCCTTCGGTACACACACATACATGTCCTTCGGTTGTGTCGGTAACACAACAAAGACAAGCTCCAAAACCGCAAGCCATCGTGTTTTCCAGAGAAACCTCACAGAATGTATTGTTTTTAGCTGCATAAGAAGCCACAGCCTTCATCATGGGTGTTGGTCCACAAGTATAAATATAATCGAAATTTGAGTCTTTAAACAGGGAATGCTGGGTTACAAAACCCCGTTCACCATGTGAACCATCCTCGGTAGTGGTAAATACATTTCCGAACTGTTCAAATTCACAAAGTTGTAATAAATTGTCTTTTGTTCGGCCTCCGAGTAGAAAATTACATTCAAAACCTCTATTCTTAAGGTCTGCACCCAAAAAAAGTAAAGGTGCAATGCCTACACCACCTCCTATTAACAGAAGCTTTGCATCTTTTTTGTCTGGTATACTAAAGCTGTTACCCAAAGGGAACAATAAATTTAATGTTTCTCCAACTTTTACCTGACACATTTTTAAAGTTCCGTCGCCAACAATTTGAATTAAAAGCCAGAGCTCATTTGTCTCATAATCAACATAATTTATTGAGATTGGACGTCTTAAAAAGGTTGTAGGTGAGTTATCAACCCGAACTTCAGCAAATTGTCCCGGGTACATTTCGGGAAGCTTTTCAGGTGATTTCAGAATTAAAAGAGAATATTGATTGTTTAGAGTTTCGTTCTTTGTAACAATCAAATCAAGCATGAATTTCTTCATCTAATATATATTATTGAATATCAGTAATCTAACTTAACAGAAATAGCTATGAAACTGTTGTAATTGACTGCAAAATTACACAATAATCCCGAAACGACAAAGAGTAAATAACTTACAATGATGATTGCGATTGTTTTTTATATCACTGTAGAATAATTAATTGTTTAAGACTGTCTTCAATTTTAAAAGAAACTATTTAGTCTCAAATTCCTGGAAGGTATTATCGTTATAGTATACAATTATTTTACGTACGGACTTATCAGACGAATTAGAAGGCATTTTAAAGTCTTGCCGGCTAATTTCGTTATTTTGATTTGGTATCTCGGGAATAAAGGGCGGCTTTTGCTGATTGATGTTTAATGGTACCTGATTTTTTTCAATCGTTTTTGGCTCTAAACTACTTGATTTAGAATCATTTTCATCTATAGAATCGAACAAAGTGGGGGCCTGAGATTGTTTTTCCTGACGATACATTGATCCAACGTCCAGAATAAGCCAATCTGAGCTAATAGTTCGAAAGCGATTTAGAATTTTTTTTAGTACATCCAAACTCGGTTTATTACGATCATTCAATATGTGGGAGAGTGTAGAACCCTGGATGCCTATCTCACTGGCAAATTGAAGAGAATTCATTTGTTCTTTCTCCATTATCTTTTCAATTTTCTCCTTTACTTCCATAATGCAGTATATTTTTGTGAAATGTAGAATTGTAAATTCAATACAAAGATATGTGAATTGATTCACATATGCAAATCAATGACATTTGTAATGTTGTACTTTTGTTATTTTACACTTGTAATAATCATTATTTTAGATATATTTTATAGATGAATACTATTTAATCTTTTAAATGAGACACTTACTAACACAATATATACTTACAATTCATTTAAATTAGATAATTAGAAGTATACTTATACAGTAACTAGTAATCAGCAATTTACGTTATAGTATTAATAAAATATAATCAGTATTTGTCTTAATATCACAAATATAATATTTATATTGAATTAAATTATTAGATATTAATCATAATCACTTGGTATTAAGTGATTAAAATGAATAACTATATGAGTTATATTCGGATTCACTCTTGTATTTGCACAACTGTTATTTTACAATAATAATGTAATATTTCAATTATATATCTGTGAATTATACGAATATATTTAACCTATACATTTGTGGATTATCACATATGTATTGTCAATTTTCACTATTTACAATTGTAATTTATGCAACTTTATTTTTAGTCATTAAAATGGCGGGTTATTGAAAGAGGATGATTGTGAGGAACACCTTTCTCACTCCGGGGTTGGTAGTTTTTTTTGTTGAAATGATTTTGAAATATGAATTCGTTGTAAGTAAATGAAATTTTGATCGTAATAGTGAATAAAATACGATACTAAACCAATTTTATTTATTAATGCTAAAATCAGTTTCATGAAAAACACATGTAAGACACAAAATATAAGACAGTTAAAGCCAATTAGAACACCTGAGAATTTAATATTTGATATTCACCGGAGATTATGCACAGATATTGAGGAAATAAGACACAAAAAAAAGAGTCCGAAAATTAATTCGAACTCCTTTAAGTATTTTTTTTATATTCTAGTTTTCGGTATTGACAGATACACCTGCCAGTTCCTGATCGACTAAAATGCGACCACAATATTCGCATACTATAATTTTCTTGCGTAAGCGAATGTCCAATTGACGTTGAGCCGGTATTTTGTTGAAACATCCTCCGCAGGCATCACGTTGTACATAGACCACCGCTAAACCATTGCGGGCATTTTTACGGATTCGTTTAAAGGCAGTAACCAATCGAGGCTCAATAAGAGATTCCACTTCTTTTGCGTGCTCACGTAATTTTTCTTCTTCATACTTGGTTTCAGAAACAA
>JAQTOL010000489.1 GCA_028748945.1 Paludibacter sp. | reverse complement strand
AATACGATAGATACATATAAGAGAGAACCTTTCGTAAAAAGAGAAAGTAAATAGATTAAGCCAAGTGATAGTAAACTACTTATTGCACCCAGAAAATCATTTGCAGCTGGTTTTTGGTCAGAAATAAATATAGTACCAACAGTTTTGAAAACAAATTGAAGCGAAAAGAAGACAAATACAATTAAAACTATTCTACTCAAATTTTTTGAAGGTTCAACAGTAGTATTTAAAATTGCCGACCAATTCAATAAAGGATTTATTAACAAGAATAGAATCAAAAAAATACCAATTATAATTGCTAATAATACAAATGTAGTACTAACTAATACTTTCCCTTTTTCGAAATCCCCAAATGCTAGAGCCTCTGCTAATTTATTTCTTAAACCATTTCCAAGACCTATATCAAATAATGTTATCCATGTCATTATTGAACTTAGTGTGAGCCAAACACCGTATTCAGTTGGATTTAAATAATGAAGAGTCATTGGTACAATAATCAATGATGTCAAAATACTAATCCCTTTAAAGAAAAGGGATAATATTATGTTTTTTTGCATCAGAAAACTTCGCTGATTTTCACTTTTCAGCACTTTGTTAAAAAGTAATTGTATATTCAATTTACCATTATATTAAAGAAACAAAAACTTGAATAAACTTCTACTCGTATTTTTCCATTTTATCATCAATACTTACATCGGCAGTGGAGCTTTGTATTTTGATATAAGTCATCAGGCTATCCGCACCGGCTTTGTAACAGGCTTCCTGAGCTTGTTTAACAACTTTCATTATTTCGTCATAAGATCCTTCCATAACAGTTTCGAAAGGAGTTACACGGTATATTAATCCCGAATCAGCTATCACCTCAATAGCTTTATCAACTAATTTGTAAGGGTGAATCGTTTTTGAGCCGGGTAAAATTTGTAAGGCAATATTGACTGTTTTGGTCATGTGATTTAGTTATAAATAAGACATTACGATAAAACGTTGGATACTACTAAAAATTGTGTATAAATGCGGGTATTTATATGCATTTATAATAGCTATATTTTAAACGTCTGTATGATAACAAAAAACCCGAAATTACTTCCGGGTTTTGTTATTTTTTAGCACGCCGATTATCATTCAGCAACTTTTTCTGTATCTGCAACTTCAGCTGGTGTTTCTTCAACTACCGGAGCTTCTTCTGCAACCGGAGCTTCAACAACCACTTCCTCAGCTACCGGAACTTCTTCAACTACCGGAGTATTGGCTGCAATAGCATCTGCTTTTTTCTTTGCAACTTCAGCGGCTTTAGTTTTGTTTACTTCAGCTTCAGCCTTCTGACGAGCTTTCATTTCAGTTTGTTTTTCAGCAGCTAATTGTTCTTTTGTTTTTACAACATTTGATTCTTTAGTTGTTTTCCAGGCTTCGAAACGTTTTTCAGCTTCAGCTTCATCAAAAGCACCTTTTTTCACACCTTCCAACAAGTGTTTTTTCATCAAAACCCCTTCGGAAGAAAGAATATTACGTGTAGTGTCTGTTGGTTGTGCACCAACTTGCAACCAATGTAACGCTTTTTCGAATTTTAAATCGATAGTAGCAGGATTGGTGTTTGGATTGTACGAACCAATACGTTCGATAAACTTGCCATCACGTGGCGCGCGACTGTCAGCAATAACGATATGATAATAAGCATATCCTTTTCGTCCGTGACGTTGCAATCTGATTTTTACGGGCATTTTTTTGTTTTTAAATGTTTATACCTAATGCTTTTTCTCGAAAAGCGGTTGCAAAGGTAGTCAATTTATTTGAATATACAATTCATAATTCATAATTCAAAATTCATAATTAAGATACTGAAATGTACAAAGTTGAGTAACATGATGAATTGTGCATTATGAATTATGAATTAATTACAAAGTACCCAGGCAGATTCAAATTGTCTGTCGGATTTCCGAAGATCTTCCATATATTTAATCGCCATTTTTTTGTCAGAAAATGATTTGATGGCAACCCTGTATATTTTATCCGGAGGCAAAACATGTACCTGATCGAAATGATTATCTGCAAGTACTTTACAATAAGTATCAGCCATCTTTTTTGATCGTAAACTAGCTACAATCACATGATAATTTTTCAATGTAATTGAATCGGGTACAACTGACAGTGCCTCCGATAATACAGACATAGTATCCAATGATAATGTGTCTATTACTGCAACCTGCGGTTCTGTAAAACTACTGTCAATCGTTTTAATCGAAATGCCTGATAATAAATCGGCAGAATTCAGGTGGCGCTTATCGTTCAGTTTCGGGGTTACAAACATTAAACTGAAAACCAATATGCAAGCAGCAGCATATTTGTACATTCGGGTAGATGGTAATGTGAATGTAACTTTTGTGCGTTCTGCTTTTGGTTGTTTATTTTCCCTGACTATATAAACTTCTTTTAGTCCTATATTCAATGGTAAAAAATCGGCTTTCAGATCGGGGGAGAACAAGATATTACCTGAACTATTGAGTTTCATCTGTCCCAGATTTGCTAACCGGGCAATTCCGGTTGTATTCAGTTGATTCTTGATCTTCCCAACTTCTTTATCAATAAATTCCAGCGCCTCTCGATAACTTATTGCTTCAGACCTGGCTATTTCAATAGCCAGCAAACCATCGGAATGTAACATCAACGGATTGAAACCAATAGTTGTCAGAGGTGGGATAATCCGATCGGAAAAAATCTCAGCCGACTTTGTTTGTACAACAAAACCACCCAGGTTTGGAACAACAACATAATCATGTTGTGCCAAAAGTATTTCGATATATTGACATATTTTTTCCACAGTGCAAATGTAAGTGAAAGGGTTCAGATCAAAATATTTTCCGACTAAAAGTTATCAACAAGTTGTTAAACCTAAAAAAT
>JAQTOL010000488.1 GCA_028748945.1 Paludibacter sp. | reverse complement strand
CCGCTTCGCCAATAAATTTTTGTATCTTTGTGCGTTAACAACATATCGTTATATTTGATCAAATATTCCGGTCAATTATCATTTTAAATTATTAAAAACGGGTGAAAAAGATTGTCTTTTTTTTGTTTTTTGTTCTGATTCTTACGTCAGCACAATCGGAAACACCTTCCGGTTACCGGTATGTGAAGACATGGCACATTTCCGATCGATTTGCTGTAGTTGATTCAATTCCAGTGGACACCATGCCTTTGAATTTTCAGGATGCCAATCCGATAGATCGTTTTAGCATAGCCAATTCCTACAACGGGAATCTGGGTTCCCCCATACAATCAAAATTGTATTTTGATCGTCCGGATGTAAACGATTTTATCTTTGCCAATGCCTATTTCCCTTATATGATGAATGTACAACATGCGACATTCTATAATACCAAAACACCTTTTACTAATCTGGATTATAAAACAGGTGGAACTAACTACAGGGATGAAGACCATATTAAATTTTTATTTACGGGCAATGCAAACAAAAAGCTAAATATCGGGACAACCCTGGATTATATTTATGCCCGGGGTGAATACCAAAACCAGGGAGTAAAACGTTTTTCAGCATCACTGTTTGGTAGTTACAACGGAAAACATTACAATGCCATTGGATTAATTACAACCAATAATTTAGATAACTATGAGAATGGTGGTTTAAGTGATACGCTTAGTATTAATCCGACAAACGTTGCAACAAGTGATATTAAAGCCAATATTGTTGGATATTCCAATTATAAACAAACTGAGATTTACTTCAATCAACAATACAGTATCGGATTTGAACGACCTGTCCAGGTAAGTAAAGATTCGGTAGGGTCGGAATATGTTCCGGTTACACGCTTCGCTCATACATTAAAGTTTGATGGTCTCAGTAAACGTTATTATGAGAATAGTCTTGAAAAAACTTTTTATAAAAACACTTATTTCCCGACTTTAAAACAAACAAACGATACATCTGCATTACAAACGCTTTCGAATAATTTTTCGGTCAGCATGGCTGAAGAGTTTAATAAATGGATGAAATTCGGTTTGACTGCATATATTGAAAATGAAATACAACAATATACGTATAATCAGGGTAATCAGGTACGACAACAGGTGGTTCTGAATGAAAATGAAATTCAGCAGTTTCCTTTTAACCCGGATACACTTGTCATTAACCATATGTTGAGATCATCCACCAAAGTAGGTGGGATTCTCTCGAAACAACAAGGTCAGATTTTCAGGTACAACATTTTAGGAGAAATCAATTTATTGGGATACAAAGCCGGTGATTATTTATTACAGGGAAATATCGGTGGTTTTTTTAAGTTATGGAATGACAGTATCTCACTGGTTGCCACTGGATTTAGTCGCAGGGATCTTCCCTCCTACTTTTTAAACCATTATCAATCCAATCACTTCCGTTGGGATAACAGTTTTAATCATGTCTACCGGACACATATCGGGGGAACTTTTTCAATTCCCACACGTTCTTTATCATTAGATATAGCTGTTGAAAATATCAGAAAATATATTTATTTTGATACAAACGCCTTACCGGCACAATACGCCGGGAATATACAGATTCTGGCTGCAAATTTTAAAAAAGACTTTCATGTCGGTAAATTTACACTGGAAAACAACATCGTCTATCAACTTAGTTCGAATCCGGATGTTTTAGCCTTACCGGATTTGACACTCTTTCATAATTTATATTATCACGATAAATGGTTTGATGTATTGACAGTACAAATTGGTACAAATCTCAGGTATCATACGGCCTATTATGCTCCTTCATATATGCCGGCTACCGGACAATTTTACTCTCAAAAACATATAAAAATTGGAAATTATCCAGTTTTAAATGCTTATTTGAATTTTCATCTGAAACGTACCCGCTTCTTTATTGAGTATTATAATATAAGTCAAATGTTTATAAAAGAAGGTTATTATTCCATGCCAAATTATCCAATAGATCCGGCGATTTTGAAGGGTGGACTCTCCTGGAATTTTTATGATTAAAGCATTTTAAATAAAATACTTCCGACGATAAAAAAAATACAAAGCAGAACAAATAACATCGCAAAAAAAGTGAACCGAAAACTGCAAATAGGAATAGTATTGGGAACATTAACCCTGATGATTGCCGCATTTTTATACATACGGTCTTTCAGAAATCAGGTTCATGATTTACCAGGTATCATTGAGTCCGGGCGGTTATCAGTATTAACGGACAGTAGCCGCACGGGTTTTTCGAACAAGGGTGACAGCATTTACGGATTCCAGTATGAAGTCATCAAAGCATTTGCAGATTCGTTAGGACTCGAGCTTGTAATAACAGAAGAAAGCGATATAAAAGATTGCATGGAAAAAATTAAAAGTGGTGATTATGATGTAATTGCCGATTTCATTCCCATTACAACCGAATGGCAAAATGATGCACTTTTTACAATTCCTCTGTTAACTACGCGTCAGGTTTTGGTGCAACGAATTCCAAAAGATTCCACTCAACAACAACTGATAAGTCAAGCTATTCAATTGGCAAACGACACAGTATTTGTTCCGGTAAATTCACCTTATATCATGCGTATCAGGCATTTGTCTGACGAAATTGCCAGTCCGATTCAAATTATTGAAATGAAGAATGCCAGTACCGAACAAATGGTACGTATGGTTTCGACAGGGAAAATAAAATATACAATATGTAATGAACAGTTTGCCAACAGATTGAAATTACAGTATTCCAATATTAATGTATCCATGCCCATCGGATTTGAACAACAACTGGCATGGGCTGTACATAAAAAATCGCCGTTGTTACTTGAAAAGTTGAACGGATTTCTGACCGATTTTATTGGCAGTTCTGCTTATTGGGAG
>JAQTOL010000487.1 GCA_028748945.1 Paludibacter sp. | reverse complement strand
AGGCAATTATCATGGGTATTATTACCATTTTCCTATGGGCACCAACGCGTAAAAAGACGACACCTTTTAAATTTAAGTGGGCTATTGCCTTTATTTCGCTCTTTCTGGTGACGGCCGATTTTGTTTATTTCTATGCATTAACCTTGCCCGATTCGATGATTTCAATAGTATCAACCATACGCCGCTCAGGTGTAATTGTTCCGTTTTTTTACGGTGCAATAGTCATGCACGATAAAAACATAAAACTCAAGATTTATGATTTAATTGGTGTTTTGATCGGAATGTACTTATTATATCTGGGTTCCAAATAATAAACAAATGACCAAACGATTGCAACCGTCTGTAATTCTTCTTTTTACAATTATACAAATTATTCAAATAGTCTAATAAATATTAATTCAATAAAAAACACCGAAAATGTTTGATTATTAGATGAAAATTACTACTTTTGCAAGCCGAAATAACAACAGCGAAATATAAATTAAAACATAAAGATATGAAAAGCGGAATTCATCCCGAAAACTATCGTCCGGTGGCATTTAAAGATATGTCGAATGGCGACACCTTTATTTCACGTTCAACCGTAAACACAAAGGAGACAATCGATATTGATGGTGTAACTTATCCAGTAGTGAAAATGGAAATTTCCAGTTCTTCACATCCTTTCTACACAGGTAAATCGAAATTGGTTGATACTGCAGGTCGTGTTGATAAATTTATGACTCGCTATGCAAAACGCATAGAAAGCAAGAAATAAGCTGTTAAGCAAATTCATAAAAAAAGCTTCGGGTAGTACCCGAAGCTTTTTTTATGGTTGAAGTATCCAGTTTCGTCCTATCAACTTAAATTTCAATTTTTTATCTGATAAAAATGAAGAAATTAGTTTTCTGTCCGATTCGGTCACAAATTCCAAACTGTTATTATTGGCTATAATCTGCTGACCGCCTTCAGGATCAAAACTCAGGGAAATAAAACTATTCTCCAACACATTATCAACCCATTTCCTGTCCACGTTTTGGTTATATGGAACGGCATTATTAATCCAGTCAATTGCTTTGGGCATGACAAACCGCAGTTTAACCGGATTCCATGCAGTATCGTAGAATTCCACCATGGACTGGCAAATCGGTCCGCAAACTGTTCGAATAATACCGATTACCCTATTTCCATCATCCAATGTGAGCAGCTTCATTTCGAAAGTTGAATTAGCCGTATTTTTTACAACAATCAAATGATGGACACTATCCAGTTTTTCCAGATAAGCTTTATTTCCCAAGCGATTATCAATACTGTCACCTTGCCCAGCTTTATGATATTCCAGTAACTCAAGTCGGTTCTGTTTACTTAAAGTAGGATTTAATGCATCAGGAATATTTACATAATATTTTTCAACACTTTGAGCCATCAGATTCTGATAAATAAAGAGCAGAAAAAAGAGTAAGGCAATTTTATTTGTTATTTGTTTGTTTTTTTTCATTTGATTTCTTTTTTGCAGGAACAGTGAGTAATCGCCAGTAATAACTAAACAAATCGTCGACACTGGCAAATTCTTCTTTATACAAAATACCGATTCCCTGTCCTTGTACAGTTTCGGAACTTTGTTGTAATAAATAACGATCGATAGTATGGTTGTAAAATTTTAACCGGAATTTTCCCATCTTAGAGAGTAAGTATTCTATATCTACATCTCCGATAAATTTATTCGTGCTGGATGCAGCATTATCCATCCGGTAACCCAAATTCCCATTCACCAACCAACGATTACTCGGTTGATAGGAAAATGGAGCCATAATTTCACTACTATTTAAATCTCTCTGTTGATAATCCAATCCTACAGTAAAGTTATTACTTTTTGTAAATTGAGATACCAGAGAGTTTATTTGAGCACTAGCTGTTGATAATAAGAGAGACAGTCCTTCATTGTTAAATACAGTGGAATTAGCAGTACGAAGATAATCAGGTGTAAAAAATTTATTAAAAACCAATAAATAAATAATCTGACGGTTCATCATTTCATCCGTATTGATGATATTCCGGACCCGTTGTTTTATACTTTCGTCGCTTTGAGGCAAATTTATATCAAAACTAACCGTAGGTTTCATTAAATTATCAGATAATTTCAGCACACAGTTTACCGGTACAGTTGAGCGGGTACCCTGGCTTAATATTGTTGGATCCAAATCATTAAGCGAAGCAGTAAGCGGGTACAATGCACGTATTTTTACCTGGGCATTAAACGGGTCACCCGTCCAGGCGATAGTACTTCCTTTATCAATTTTAAATTCTTTTCGGATAACATTCTGAAGTGTAAACAAATAATATCCATTATCTAAAGTATATGTTCCGTAAAGTTTAATATCGGAAAAAGTATCGAATTCTACATGCAAGCTACCATTACCGGTACCGGTAATTACATCACCCCCTTTGGGATCCACAAGTAATTCCATTTCGGCATTTGGATTTACATCAATCTGTAAATTTATTTTCACATTAAAATCACCTCTTACCTTTTTTGCAGGGATTGTTTCAGGTCGGGTATTCACTTTTTTGTTTACAAATGTAATAAAGCTATTATCGGAAGCCTTGGAGGCCCCACCCATTTGGATATAACATTTTGTCTGGGGTTGTGAAACAGCATTTACAATAATATTAGCTTCAGCCTGATCTCCAAAGATCCGTACGGTACCATTAGCATATGCTTTACCAAAGAAATAATCATTATTTTCGGCGTGAGTATCCATTGCCAGAATATTTGTCCCTTTGATTGTCGCATCATATGTCATCTCCTGGAAAAGCCCGTTGTGGGTTAATACTGCATTTACAACTGCCGGATTACGTTCCTGATCATACATTGTCACATTTCTGAATGAGATTGTTTCAGGCGTTAAATGTACGGAATC
>JAQTOL010000486.1 GCA_028748945.1 Paludibacter sp. | reverse complement strand
AATTTGTCTTATTTTTTATTAGGTTGTGTTTGTCTGAATTGCTTATCTTATACCAAAATCCCAGTTCGTTTTTTTTGAAAGACGTATCGTGTTGAACATATGCTTTCAGTACACTGTCCTCTTTTACTGCCAGATTTTGATTTATTTCGAGCAGTTCAGCAATATTACTATCCGCCACATTGCCTTTGTTAGCCGGTAACTGAGGTTGTTGTTTTATACAGGACGCAAAGCTTCCGAGCATACAAATTAAAATAATGATATAGTATTTAGTCATTTACAACTTATTATTCAATAATAGAGAATTCAAAATCATCGGATATTGGCAATGCTGATAATGTCTGAAAATACACCTGCTGCCGTTACACTGGCTCCTGCACCGTAGCCTTTTATCATCATTGGGAACTCATTATAACGTTCGGTTGTGATCAGAATAATATTGTTGCTGCCCTGCAAGTCATAGAAAGGATGTAAATTATCTACAGCTTGTAAACCAACCTGACATTTTCCGTTTTCCATCGTAGCCACA
Organism: Paludibacter sp.; assembly: GCA_028748945.1. Classification (GTDB taxonomy): domain Bacteria; phylum Bacteroidota; class Bacteroidia; order Bacteroidales; family Paludibacteraceae; genus Paludibacter. The sequence continues at coordinate 2,374 of JAQTOL010000486.1, read as the reverse complement.
AAGCGTAATCGCTTATTATGTGCGGCCAGCTCCGTTCTTTTTTGTTCAAATTCTGCATCTAATTCAGGAATGGTTTTCCAAAAATCATCCAGACTTCCGGCAAAGTATTTTTCAGGAATAAATAAATTTTTCGTCACATCTTCCTGTTCAGTTTCATAACCGGCTTCACGAGCCAGAATCACCAGTTTACGAATCACATCTTTTCCACTCAAATCGATACGCGGATCGGGTTCTGAAAATTTGGCTTCCTTGGCCATAAGAATGGCTTTACTTAACGGAATTTCCTTACTGATCGTATTAAAAATAAAGTTGAGTGTGCCGGATAGAACGGCTTCCATTTTTTGAATATGATCACCGCTGTTTATTAAATTATTTATTGTGTTGATAATAGGCAGACCAGCTCCGACATTCGTTTCAAACAAAAATTTTACACCGCGTCGCCGGGCTGTTTCTTTCAGCCTGCTGTATTTATTAAATGAAGAAGATGCAGCAATTTTATTGGCTGCAACCACTGAAATATTATTTTGCATCAATGTTTCGTACAAATCGGCAATTTGGGAGTTGGCTGTGCAGTCAACAAACACCGAATTGAAAATATTGAGGTTAATTATCTCGTTAGAAATCAAAGCAGGGGAGGCATCAACACCATTCTTTTTCAACTCTTCGCTGTAATTTTCCAGATTGATCCCTTCACGGTCGAAGAGCATCTTTTTACTTGATGCAATTCCTACAACGTTTAATTTCAGTCCGTTTTGAGACATCAATTTTTCCTGTTGTTTTTTTATCTGATTGATTAAACTTCCTCCAACGGTTCCGACTCCGGTGATATAAATATTGAGAACCTGATATTCGGATAAGAAGAATGAATCGTGGATTACATTTAGGGCTTTCTTGAGTGATTTCCGATCGGTAACAAACGAAATATTAGTTTCGGATGCACCCTGAGCACAGGCTACCACGTTTATACCGTTGCGGCCCAACGTTCCAAATAATTTTCCGGCAATACCGGGAGTGCGTTTCATGTTATCACCTACAATAGCCACGGTAGCCAAATCATCTTCCGAAAAAATTTCATTGATTTCACCCTGGGCAATCTCGTAAGCAAACTCTTTACGCAAGGCTTCAACTGCCAAAGCACTGTCGGCATTACGTACACCAATGGAAGTTGTATTTTCAGACGAAGCCTGAGAAACAAGGAAAACACTGATACCGTTTTTGGCCAATATGCGGAATATGCGGTAATTGACACCGATAACACCCACCATTCCAAGACCTTGTACGGTAATTAATGACGTGTCGTTAATGGATGAAATTCCTTTAATCGCTTTGGCCGGTTCACCCGCTTTTTCACGTGAAATATACGTTCCTTCCGCTTCAGGATTGAACGTATTTTTAATGATTATCGGGATGTCTTTGTGAAAAACCGGGAAAATGGTGGGAGGATAAATAACCTTGGCACCAAAGTTACAAAGCTCCATTGCCTCAATAAAGCTTAGTTTTTCAATAACATAGGCATTATTTATAATGCGTGGATCGGCTGTCATAAATCCATCCACATCGCTCCATATTTCGAGGATGGAAGCGTTAAGAGCTGCTGCAATAATGGCTGCCGTGTAATCCGATCCTCCACGACCCAAATTAGTAGTGAAATTTGTATTTGTATCGGAAGAAATAAATCCTCCGCAAACACATATTCGGGGCGCATTTGCAAACTTCTCCTGAATTAATTTATTGGTAGTTTCAAAATCGACGATGTGTTTATCGAATTGATTTTCAGTTTTAATAAACGTGCGGGCATCGAAATGTACGGCACTGGTTATGGCGTTATTGACAATGATGGATGAAATTGTTTCCCCGTAGCTAACCAGGGTATCCATAATTTTGGTAGAAATATCTTTGATAAGATATACTCCACGAAATATATTTGATAAATCTGTGAATTGACTTTGAACCTGACTCGATACTTCTGCTTTTTTATCAGCGGAAATCACCCCTTCAATCACATCCATATGGCGTGAAACCATCAATTCGTATTGGGTGAGATAAGTCAAATTACCTTCGCAGGCCAGATTTGCCACTTTGTAAAGCTCATCAGTTATACCCGAAAGTGCCGATACAACAACAATTACCGGTTCTTTTTGCGATTCAACAATTTTCTTTACACTCAGAATGCCATTGACCGAACCTACGGATGTTCCGCCGAATTTTAGTACCTTCATCGTCAAACTAATGTTAAATTTAATTGATTTTATTTCAGCACGCAAAATTAGCGAATTTTCTGCGAATAATAGGCTCTTTTGCTCCTATTTCGGTAAAAGTGTTGCAACTTCGCAAAAAAAAAAGTACTTTTGCAGCGCCTTAAAAATAAATTAAA